>NZ_JAQOWX010000249.1:0-2037 GCF_028462495.1 Paucibacter sp. XJ19-41 | reverse complement strand
GGCCGGGCGCAGCGTCTCGGCTTGGGCGGCGATGGCGGCCGCAGTCGGCGGTGCGTCCCGGCCGCAGGCCTGCAGCGCCAGCAGGGTCAGCAGGGTCGGCAAGACGGCGCTGCGCATCAGTAGCTGGCCCGCAGTTCGAGCGACACGGTGCGCGGCCGGCTCAGCGTCGCATAGGCGCTGCCCAGCGGGGCCGATTCGTACCAGAGCTTGTTGACATAGCGTTTGTCCAGCAGATTGCTGACCGCCAGGCTCAGGCCCCAGCCCTGGTTCGCGCTGTCCCAGGCCAGCCTGCCGTCCAGGCGCTGCCGGGGGCCGCCGACGCGGAAGGTCGGCGTGCTCAGGCATTGGCCCTGCACCAGCGATTCGCTGTTGCAGCGCTGGGCGCTGCTATAGGCCGCCTGCAGGCTGGCCTGGGCCTGGCCGCCGGCCAGGGCCCAGCCATAGTCGGCGCCCAGGCTGGCGCTCAGCTTGGGCGTGCCGACCGGCAAGCCGGCCAGGTTCTCGCCGGCGCTGCCGCGGCCGCGCCGGTAGGTCTGGTCCAGCAGCTCCAGCACGGCGTTGATGCGCAGCTGGCGCGTCGCCTGCCAGCGGGCCTCGAGGTCCAGGCCGGTGGCGCGCTGGTCGCTGATGCTCACCTGGTAGGCCGGGATGCCGCCGGGCGTGCTGGCCGGCACCAGTTGCAGGGTCTGCAGATTGTCGAAACGGTAGTGGAACAGCGCGGCGCTGTAGCTGAGGCCTTGCGCCGGCCACTGGCCCTTCAGGCCCAGCTCCAGATTGCTGACGCGCTCGGGCTCGTAGCGCGAGTTGACCTGCAAGGTGTTGAAGCCGCCGGCCTGGTAGCCGCGCGTCAGCGAGGCATAGGCCATCAGGTCCTTGCTGTAGCGATGGTCCAGCACCAGGCGCGGGCTGGTGTCGCTCCACTTCTTGGTCACGACCAGCGGCGCGGTGCTGGCGCCCTGGGTCGCGACCAGGGCGTTGTTCGTCATGCCGCCCCACAGCGCATCGGCCTCGTCCTGGCTGATCGCCCCCATCGCGACCAGGGCCGGGAACAGGCCGGCCGCGTCCAGCGCCGCCAACTGGGCGTCGAGGNCCACAGCGCATCGGCCTCGTCCTGGCTGATCGCCCCCATCGCGACCAGGGCCGGGAACAGGCCGGCCGCGTCCAGCGCCGCCAACTGGGCGTCGAGGCCGGGGGCCTGGCGCAGCGGGTTGAACCAGCTGAAGCGCTTCTCGTCGCGGGTCAGGCGCAGGCCCGTGGTGATATTGGTGGCCGGGCCGACACGCCAGATCACATCGCCGTAGACCGCCAGCGCCCGGTTGCGCGCGCGGTTGCTCATGTCCTCCAGCCAGTCCTGGCCCAGCAGGTCCACGCCCGGGATGCCGGCCGCCTGGCTCAGCATATTGACGCTGCTGAACAGCGGCGCGCCCAGCAGATTGGCCGACAGGCTGTCCAGCCCGGTGGTGGTCGTGCCGACCAGGGCCGACTGCCGCGCCTTCTCATGGAACAGGCTCAGGCCCAGCAGCCAGTCGGCGCCGGGGTGCTTGCCAGCCAGGCGGAACTCCTGCTGCCAGCTGGTATTGCCCTCAATGTTGGTGGTGCGCAGATAGGCGGCCGGGTTGTTGGTGCCGTCGTTGTCCTGGCGGTTCAGCGAGCTGAAATGGCGGTAGGCGGTGGTCGACGTGAACTCGGCCCAGGGCAGGCTGTGCTCGATGCGCAGGGTCAGACCATCGAAGTCGCGCGCCTCCCTGGCATCGGGCACATCGCTGAACAGCGGCGCCTTGCGCGGGTCCAGGAAGCCGCCCGGATCGGCCGGGAAGGGCAGCGGCGTGCCGGCCGGACGGGCGCCCACCAGACCGATCGCGGCGCGGGCGCGCTGGTCCAGTTTTTCATGCTCATAGGTCAGCACGGCCTTGCTGTCCTCGCTGGCCTGCAGGCGCAGCGCCAGGCGCGCGCCCCAGCTGCCCTGGCCGCCGTAGCGCTGGCCGCTGGCGGCATCGCGCAGATCGCCGTCGCTGCGCTGCGACACCAGGCTGGCGC
>NZ_JAQOWX010000248.1:0-2084 GCF_028462495.1 Paucibacter sp. XJ19-41 | reverse complement strand
CGCCGCCCGGCGATGTCCGCGTGGGCGCGCTGCGCGAGGAGGTCCGGGCACGGCTGCCCGAGTTCCTGGCCGGCGCCGGTGACCCGGCCGGCCATGCGCTGCTGGAGGCACTGGACCCACCCTACTACTACGGCGGCGCCAAATTTTTCAGCCGAGGCGGCCATGTGCCGCATGCGCTGCTGACGCCGACAGACGACTACTTCCGGCCCGACAAGACCTTCAAGCCGCGCGCCGAGCTGGAGGCCTTGATGGCCCATCTGGGCGTGCGCCGCGAGCAGCAGGTCTATAGCTATTGCGGCGGCGGCGTGGCCGCCAGCGTGCCCTATTTCGCGCTGAAATTCCTGCTCGGCTACCCTCGGGTGGCGCTCTATCAGGGCTCGCAAAAGGAATGGCTGGAGGACCCGCGCGGCCTGCCGCTGTGGAGCTATGCGGCGCCCGCCCTGCTGCGCGATGCTGACTGGCTCAATGGCTTCAGCAACACCATGTTGCGCACCTTCAGCCACAGCCCGATCAGCATCATCGATGTGCGCCCGGCCGAGGCCTATGCGCTGGGTCACGTACCCTTTGCCCTGAGCCTGCCGGCCGAGCGCTTTCAGCAAGACCTGGCACGCCCGGAACGCCTCGCCGCGCTGCTGGGCCCGGCCGGCGTCGACCCGGCGCATGAGGCGGTGATCGTCTCCGAGGGCGGGCTCAACAAGCGCTCGGCGCTGGTGTTCGCGCTGCTGGAGCAACTGGGTCAGCGTAAGGTCTCGCTGCTGCTGGACTCGGTCGACGACTGGGGCCTGCGCGGCCTGAGTCTGAGCAAGGAGCCGACCCGGGTTGGTGCGAAGAAACCGGCGCTGGACCCGACCATCGCGCCGGTGGACTACAGGGCGGCGCCCCGGCTGGTGATCGTGAGGGGCACCGACGCAGCCGCCTCCGGCCTGCCCCTGGTCTACCTGGCCCTGGGCGCGCAGCCGCCCCGCTCCGCGCTGCCGGGCAAGACCGTGCACCTGCCCTACGGCCAGCTGCTCGATGCCGGCGGCCGCCCCAAGCCGGCACACGAGATCTGGAGCCTGCTGGCCAAGGCCGGACTGCCGCGCCATGCGCAGATCATCAGTGTCGGCGACGATGCTGGCGAGGCCGCCATCGGCTACGTGCTGCTGCGGCTGATGGGCTTTGCCGATATCANGAGATCTGGAGCCTGCTGGCCAAGGCCGGACTGCCGCGCCATGCGCAGATCATCAGTGTCGGCGACGATGCTGGCGAGGCCGCCATCGGCTACGTGCTGCTGCGGCTGATGGGCTTTGCCGATATCAAGGTCGGGCTGCTGTAGCGGCGCGACGGGCGCAGTCCCCCGACAGGACGCTTCCCTAGCGTCTCAACAGGACGCCCTAGTAGCGTCCTGTTGCCCCCGCCACTCGCAGATAGACATAGGCGGCCCAGGCCACCAGCGCGCGGCGCAGCACGCCGCGCAGTCCCCCGCCGCTGAGCTCGCGCATGTCGACGCGGTGAGACACCGCCAGCGCGGCCTCGAACTCGGCCGCCACGCTGCGTGCGAACGCTGCGTCGTGCACCACCACATTGGCCTCCAGGTTCAGCAGCAGCGACAGCGGGTCGATATTGGAGCTGCCCACCGTGGCCCAGTCCTCGTCGACCACGCCGACCTTGGCATGCAGATAGGCCGGCGTGTACTCGTAGATCTGCACGCCATGGCCCAGCAGCTCGGCATACAGAGCCTGGGCCGCCATTCCGGCGATGCGGTAGTCGAGCTTGCCCTGCAGCAGCAGGCGCACCCGCACGCCGCGCCGCGCGGCATCGCGCAGCGCGCGCCGAAAGCCGTGGCCGGGATAGAAATAAGGCGTGATCAGATCGACCTGATCGCGGGCCGCACGGATCGCGTCGATATAGCTGCGCTCGATGGTGCGGCGTTGGCGCAGGTTGTCGCGCAGCACGAAAGCGGCGCAGACCGGCGGCAGCTCCTGCTCGCGGCGTTTTTGCTGCTGCGGGCTGTTGCGGCGGTAGCGGTTGCGCGGCATGCGCAGGCGCCGGGCCAGGCGGCGCAGCCGCGCGATCGGCTCGGGGCTGCGCACCAGCGCGCGCAG
>NZ_JAQOWX010000247.1:0-2105 GCF_028462495.1 Paucibacter sp. XJ19-41 | reverse complement strand
CTGCGCGCCTGGCGCAGTCTGGCTGGCCCGGCGCCGGCCGTCACCGCGCCGGCCAGCGGCGCCGCAGTCGCCGCGCCCGGCGAGCGTCCCTGGACCGAGCTGGTGGCCGACTTCGCGGCCGAGCGCTCGGCCATGCTGATCATGGGCGACTGGGCGCGCGGCGAGCTGGGCATGCTGGGCCTGGAGGGCGGCCGGGATTTCGAGTGCAAGGCCGTGCCCGGCACGGCCCAGGTCCATCTCTTCAGCATCGACACGCTGGCGATGCTGGCCGGCGGCAGCCCGGCGCAGGCCGAGCAGGAAAAGATGGCCGAGCTGCTGGGCAGCGCCGCGCTGCAGCTGGGCTACAACCGCATCAAGGGCTCGGTGCCGGTGCGCCGCGATGTGCCGGTCGACGAGCTCGACCCCTGCGCCCAGCAGTCCTTCCATCTGTTTGCCAACCCCGCGACGCCGCGCGTGCCCAGCCTGGTGCACCGGATGGCCTTCGGCGAGGTGGGCAAGAACGCCATCATCGAGACGGTGCATCGCTTCGCTCTCGACCCCAGCCAGACACCGGCCGCCGCGCAACGCAAGCTGCAGGGCCTGCTGCGGGCGCTGAGCCCCGCCGCTGCCACGGCGACCCCGAACCCCAGGAAAGCCGCACCATGACCCGCACCATCCTGATCGTCGACGACGACCAGAAGATCCGCACCCTGCTGAAGACCTATCTGGAGAAGAACCAGTACGCGGTGCTCTTGGCCCATGATGGCGCCAGCTTCATGGCCGAGTTCGAGCGCCATCGCGACGAGATCAGTCTGTGCATCCTCGACGTGATGCTGCCCGATACCGAGGGCTTTGCGCTGTGCCAGGCGGTGCGGCGGCGCTCCGAGGTGCCGGTCATCATGCTGACCGCCAGCGCCGAGGAGACCGATCGCATCATCGGCCTGGAGCTGGGCGCCGACGACTACATCGGCAAGCCCTTCAACCCGCGCGAGCTGCTGGCCCGCATCAAGGCCATCACCCGGCGTACCGGCCAGGAGCGCAGCCAGGCGCCGCGCTACTACCGCTTCAACGGTTTCTCGCTGGACCTGCTGGAGCGCAGCCTGATCGACCCGGACGGCAGCGCCAGTGCGTTGTCGGGCATGGACTTCCAGCTGCTCAAGCTGCTGGTCGAGCACCCCGGCGAGGTGCTGGAGCGCAGCCGTCTGGCCGAGGTCACGCGCGGCCGGGACCTCGGCCCGCTGGACCGTTCGCTCGATGTGCAGATGAGCCGGCTGCGCCAGCGCCTGCAGGACGACGGCAAGCAGCCGGCCCTGATCAAGACGGTGCGCGGCTCGGGCTATGTGTTCGCGACCACGGTGACGGTGGGCCATGCGCCCTGAGCGGGGGCGTGGGGCCGGCCGGTGGCGCGGCACCGGCTGGCCGCAGCGCTTCAGCGGCTTCTTGTTCGACAGCCTGCAGGGCCGTTTCGTGCTGGCGATGCTGGGCGGGCTGGCCCTGGTGCAGCTGCTGATCAATCTGCTCTGGTACAGCCAGATCGAGCAGCGCACCAAGCGCCAGACCGAGCAGGCCGCCCACCATGTGGCCAGCGGCGCCTTGGGGGCGCTGCGCGCCTTGCGCGAGCTGCCGGCGGCCTACCGGCCGCTGCTGATCGAGCAGCTGCGCACCATGGGCGGCACGCGCTTTCTGGTGTTCTTCAACCAGGCCGAGGTGGCGATCCGGCCGCTGCCCGAGCAGGCGCTGGCGCGGCTGCTGGAGGCGCGGGTGCGCGAGGAGCTGGAGTCCCGGCTGGCCGCCGGCACGGCGCTGCGCGTGACCCTGGCCTCGCCGCTGGGCCTTCAGGTGAGGCCCGGCGGCGCGCTGCTGGCCGATCTGCCCGACAGCTGGGTCGATCCCTCGCTGCTGGCGCCGGAGCGGCCGGCGCCCTTTCTGGTGATACAGGTCGAGACCGAGCCGGGGCAGTGGCTGTATCTGAGCAGCGCGCTGCCCGACCCTTATTTCCTCGAACAGCTGGAGTTCTTCAGCTGGCAACGCCTGACCCCGCAGCTGCTGACGCTGGGCCTGGCCCTGCTGTTGACGCTGATCGCCGCGCGGGCGCTGACCCGGCCGCTGGCCGGCCTGAGCCGGGC
>NZ_JAQOWX010000246.1:0-2111 GCF_028462495.1 Paucibacter sp. XJ19-41 | reverse complement strand
TCAGCAGCGCCTGACCCGGGCGCTGGCGGCCGAGCCCGGTGGCGGCGGTGGCGCCGCAGCTGGCGAGCGGCTGGGCCCCTGGCGCCTGGTGTCCAAGCTGGGCGAGGGCGGCATGGGCGAGGTCTGGCTGGCCGAGCGCGCCGACGGGCTCTACCAGGCCCAGGTCGCGATCAAGCTGCTGCGCGACGATGTCTCGGCGCCGGGCCTGGCCGAGCGCTTCGCACGCGAGCGTGCGCTGCTGGCGCGGCTGACCCATCCGGGCATTGCGCGCTTGCTGGACGCCGGCGTCCAGGCCCAGCCCGGCGGCGGCCGCGCCTATCTGGTGCTGGAGCATGTGGCGGGGCTGACGCTCAGCGAGCATGTGCGCCAGGCCCGGCTGCCGGTGGCCGAGCGGGTGCGCCTGCTGATGGGGGTGGCGCGGGCGGTCGAGCATGCCCATGCGCAGCTGATCGTGCACCGCGACCTCAAGCCCAGCAATGTGATGGTGACGGCCGAGGGCAGCCCGAAGCTGCTGGACTTCGGCATCGCCGGCCTGCTCGACGACGACGGCGCCAGCACCGACAGCCAGCTGACCCGCCAGGCCGGCCGCCGCCTGACACCGGCCTATGCCGCGCCCGAGCAGATCACCGGCGCGGCCATCGGCGTCGCGGCCGATGTCTACTCGCTGGGCGTGATGCTGTACGAGCTGCTCAGCGGCGTGCTGCCCTTCGGCCAGGCCGGTGGCTCGCGCACCGCACTCGAACATGCGGTGCTCCACACCGAGCCGGCACGGCTTTCGCGCAGCACGCTGCCGCCCGAGGGCCAGCGGCCGGGGCCGGGCCGGCCGCCCGACTTCGAGCGCACCCGGGGCGATCTGGAGGCGGTGGCGGCCAAGGCCATGCGCAAGCAGCCGGGCCAGCGCTACGGCAGCGTCGGCGCGCTGATCGACGATCTGCAGCGCTGGCTGGAGCACCGCCCGGTCAGCGCCCGTCGGGACGACTGGCGCCATCGCAGCCGGCTCTGGCTGCGCCGCCACGCCAAGCTGGCGATCGCCGCGCTGCTGCTGGGCGCCAGCCTCAGCACCGGCCTGGCGATCAGCCTTTGGCAATGGCAGCGCGCCGAGGCCGCAGCGCGCCAGTCCGATCAGGTGACCCGCTACCTGACCGAGCTGCTGGCCTCGGCCAACCCCGACCGCCATGGCGGCCGCCCGCCGACGNTGGCAGCGCGCCGAGGCCGCAGCGCGCCAGTCCGATCAGGTGACCCGCTACCTGACCGAGCTGCTGGCCTCGGCCAACCCCGACCGCCATGGCGGCCGCCCGCCGACGGTGCTGGAGCTGCTGGAGAAAAGCCGTGCCGAGCTGGGCGACAAGTTTGCCGACGACCCGGCGACGCGGGCGCGGCTGCTGGAGGTGCTGGTCGGCACCTACCGCGACCTGAACCGCTACGACATCGCGATTCCGCTCGCTCAGCAGCTGATCGAGCATGCGCAGCAGCATTTCGGCAGCGCAGACGAACGCACGCTGAATGCCCGCCTGGGGCTGGCGCGCATCTACACCTCGCAGGGCTCGCCGGCCAAGGTGATCGCCCTGGTCGAGCCGCTGCAGGCCGACCTGATCGCGCGCCACGGCGAGGTCTCGCACCCGCACTCCGCTGCGCTCTACCTGCTGGGCGTGGCTTACTCGCGCGTCGGCCGGCTCGACGAGGCCGAGCAGGCGCTGGCGCGCGCCCGGCCCATCGTCGACAAGCTCTACAAGCCCAGCGACTTCGAGCACATGTTCTTCGACAACTATGTGCAGAGCCTGCGCGTGGCCCAGGGCCGGCTGGCCGAGGCCGAGGCCCTGCTGCGGGCCACCGAGCCGCGCTGGGCCACGGCGCCGCCGCGCTATGCCCGCTTCGTGCTGGTGCTGCGGCGCAATCTGCTGGCCGTGCAGATCCGCCAGGCCAAGTACGCCGGCATCGAGGCGCGCGCGGGCGCGCTGCTGGCCGAGATGGAGGCGCTGCTGGGGCCGGGCAATGACATGGCCGCCGGCATGCGGGCCGAGCTGGCGCGCTACCACGCCGACCGCGGCGAGCATGGCCGCGCGCTGCAGCTGCACGAGCAGATCCAGGCCAGCCTGAGCGCCGCCGCTGTC
>NZ_JAQOWX010000245.1:1495-2150 GCF_028462495.1 Paucibacter sp. XJ19-41 | reverse complement strand
CGCCCGCCGCGCTGGCCGCGCGCTGGCCGCAGGCGCCGGCCCAGCCGTGTGAACTCGCCGCTCAGGCCCTGGTCTGCCTGCGTTTGCCGGCGGCGCCGCTGGCTCTGCCGGCCGGCACGGCCAAGATCACCTTCACCTCCGGCAGTACCGGCGCGCCCAAGGGCGTCTGCCTCGATGGCGCGGCGCTGCAGCGGGTCGCGGCCGGTCTGGTGCAGGCAATGGCGCCGCTGGACATCCGCCGCCATCTCTGCGCGCTGCCCTTCGCTGTGCTGCTGGAGAACATCGCCGGCCTGATGGCGCCGCTGCGGCGCGGCGCCAGCTGCGTCGTGCTGCCACTGGCCGAGCTGGGGCTGACGGGCTCATCGAGCTTCGATGCGGCGCGCTTTCATGCCGCCGTCGTCGCGCAGCGGCCCGACAGCCTGATCCTGCTGCCGCAGATGCTGCGCGCCTGGGCGGGCTATCTGTCGCGCAGCGGCCAGCGCGCGCCGGCTTCGCTGAAGCTGGTGGCCGTCGGCGGCGCGTCGGTCGGCGCCAGGCTGCTGGACGATGCCCGCGCGCTGGGCATTCCGGCGCACGAGGGCTACGGCCTGTCGGAGGCGGCCTCGGTGCAGACCTTGAACCTGCCCGGCGCCGACCGTCCCGGCAGCGCCGGCCG
>NZ_JAQOWX010000245.1:0-1383 GCF_028462495.1 Paucibacter sp. XJ19-41 | reverse complement strand
GGCCGGCCGCTGCCGCATGCGCGGCTGCGCGTCGCGGCGGACGGCGAGATCGAGGTGGCCGGCAGCCTGTTCGCCGGCTATCTGCGCGATCCGACGCCGGTGCCCGAGTGGTGGCCCAGCGGCGATCTGGGCCATATCGACGCCGACGGCTTCGTCCACATCAGCGGCCGCAAGAAACACCTGCTGATCACCGCGTTTGGCCGCAATGTCTCGCCCGAGTGGGTGGAGACCGCGCTGCGCGGCGAGCCGGCGATCGCCCAGGCGGTGGTCTTCGGCGACGGGCAAGCGGCGCTCAGCGCGGTGCTGTGGCCGCTGCAGACCGCTGCCGAGGAGACCGACGAAGCCGCGCTGCAGGCCGCCGTCGATGCCGCCAACACCCGGTTGCCCGACTACGCCCGCATCCGGTCCTGGGTGCGCGCCCGCGCCGCCTTCGGCCCCGAGACCGGCCTGGCCACCGCCAACGGCCGGCCGCAACGCCCCGCCATCTGGGACCGCCATGCCGACGCGCTGGCCTGTCCCGCTTGATTGATCCACCGCTTGCCCCATCGCTTCAAGGACTTGTCACCGATGTCTTTCCATACCCAGCTGCTGGCCCAGACTGCCGATGCCCGCCAGGCCCTGCTCGGCACGCCCATCATCCAGGGCTGCCTGCGCGGCGAGGTCTCGCTGCCCAGCTATATCGCCTTCCTGACCGAGGCCTACCACCATGTGCGCCACACGGTGCCGCTGCTGCGCGCCTGCAAGGCCGCACTGCCCGAGCGCAATCGCTGGCTGGAAGGGCCGCTGGACGAGTACATCGAGGAAGAGCAGGGCCATGACGAATGGATACTCAACGACATCAAGGCCTGCGGCGGCGATGCCGAGGCGGTGCGCCACGGCAGGCCCGGCGCGGCCACCGAGCTGATGGTGGCCTATGCCTACGACACCATCGCCCGCGTCAATCCGCTGGGATTCTTCGGCATGGTGCTGGTGCTGGAGGGCACCAGTGTCTCGCTGGCCCTGATGGCGGCCGACCAGATCCAGCAGCCGCTGGGCCTGCCCGATGCCGCCTTCAGCTATCTGCGCTCGCACGGCACGCTGGACCGGGAGCACATCCAGCACTTCGAGCTGCTGATGGCGCAGATCGAGGACCAGCGTGACCAGGCCGACATCATCCATGCGGCGCGCGTGTTCTTCCGCCTCTACGGCGATGTGTTTCGCAGCCTGCCGCTGCCCAAGCCGCAAGCCGCCGAGGCCCTGGCATGAAGGCCGCCCAAGCCCGTGTGCTGCTGACCGGGGCCTGCGGCGGCATCGGCCGCGCGGTGGCCGACAGCCTGCTGCAGGCCGGCGCCGCGCTGCTGCTGGTGGGCCGCTCGCCGGCAAGGCTGGCCGCCCAGGTCCATG
>NZ_JAQOWX010000244.1:0-2300 GCF_028462495.1 Paucibacter sp. XJ19-41 | reverse complement strand
CGCCGGTCGCCGCCTCGGCACCGCCGCTGGAGGCCGCCGGCGCCCACTCGCCGGCCAAGACTGCGGTTGCACCGCCCAGCGGCAAGGCCACCGCGGCCGAGCAGCAGGGTCAGCCGAAGAAGTAAGAGAGAAAAGCGCTCCGGCAGTGGCGCCGCGAGCGCCCTGCCCTGTCCTGCCCATGCAAAATTTCTGGCCCGCCAGCGGCTATGCCCTGCTGACACGCGACCCACGCGGCTGGTTGTGCCCTGGCGAGGCCTGGCTGCGCCGCCTCGTCGTCGAGCTGCCGCAGCTGGCCCTGGTCGAGGAGTCCTGCCCGGCCGAGATCGCGCTGCACCAGGCCCTCGCCGACGCGCCTTTGCGATCCGTCAGCGAGGCGCAGCTCGCCGCGCTCGCCGATCAGGACGCGCGCGACAACTACCGGCTGTTCCTGAGTTTTCGCGACGCCCTGCTGGCCGCAGGCACGCTGGAGGCCTATTACCTGGCGCTGATGCGCGCCGGCCGCATCACGGTGCCGCCGCTGTTCGTGGACCTGATCGTGCAGGCCATCGTCCGCCATCTGCTGGACGACAGCCACGACGCCTTCGAGGCCCGCGCCGCCGAACTGCTGTTCCGCCCGCAACGCCTGAGTCTGCTGGAAGGGCGGCTGATCTCGGCCGACCTCGCCACCGTGGATCTGCTGCAGGAGACTGCCGGCCTCGGCGATATCGGCCGCCTGCTGCGGCAGAGTCAAGCCCCGCTGCCGACCACGGTGGTGCAGGTGCTGAACACCGACAACGCCACCGACTACTGGGCCGATGGCGAGCGTCACCGCTTTGCACTGGACCTGACCCACGAGATCAGCAATGAGCTGGGCCACGGCCTGGCGATCAAGCTGGTGCACGCCCACTCGGGCCTGAAAGCGCTGGCCTCCGTGCTGGAGCGCTGGCTGGCCCATCTGCTGGGGCTGCGGGTCACGATCACGCCGCTGCAGCGCATCGACGACGAGGCCTGGCGCTGGCATGTCGGGCTGGACGTCGAGGCGATGAGCCTGCTGAACGATCTGTATGCGGGCACCGAGGTCGATGCCGAGCGGCAGCGCCGCCTGATCAGCCTGTTCCGGCTGGACTTCGCCGACCCGGCCGAGATGCGCGCCGATGTCACAGGCAAGCCGGTCTATCTGGGCCTGGCGATGACGGCCGATCAGCAGCTGCGCCTGAAACCGCAGAACCTGCTGCTCAATCTGCCGCTGGCCAGCTCGCTGCTTCAATGAGTGCATTCAGCGAAAGCATCCAGACCGCGCTGAACCTGGTATTGCAGGCCGACCCAGTGCTGCTGCGCACGGTGGGCCTGTCGCTAACGGTCAGCGGCCTGGCCTGCGCTTTTGCCGCCGGCTTCGGCCTGGCGGCGGGCGCCTGGCTGGCGGTCACCCGGATGCCGGGCCGTCGCCTGCTGCTGACCCTGCTGAACACCTTGCTGGCCCTGCCCTCGGTGGTGGTCGGTCTGGTCGTCTATCTGCTGCTGTCGCGCAGCGGCCCGCTGGGCAGCTGGGGCCTGCTGTTCACGCCCGGCGCGATGGTGATCGCGCAGACAATTCTGGTCGTGCCGGTGGTGGCCGCGCTGTCACAGCAACTGGTCAGCGATGCGCTGCGCGATGGCGGCGAACAGCTGCGCTCGATGGGCGCCGGCGGCTTCACGACCGGCCTGCTGCTGCTGCTCAACGAGCGCTGGGCCGTGGCCACCGTGCTGCTGACCGCCTTCGGCCGCGCCATCTCCGAGGTCGGCGCGGTGATGATCGTCGGCGGCAATATCGACGGCGTCACCCGCGTGATCACGACCACGATCGCGCTGGAAACCAGCAAGGGCGATCTGCCGCTGGCGCTGGCCCTGGGCCTGGTGCTGCTGGCCATCGTCGGTGTGATCAATATCGGCATCGCGACCTTGCGCCGCGTGCAGGGCCCCTCGGGGGTGGTGGCGCGATGAGCAAGGACGTGGGCCAGGGCAGCACGCTGCTGCGTCTGCAGGACCTGGGCGTCAGCTATGGCCGGCTCACCGCGCTGCAAGGCGTCAATCTGCAGGTGCAGCGCGGCGACTTCATCGCGCTGATCGGCGCCAACGGCTCGGGCAAGACCACCTTGCTGCAGGCCCTGCACGGCATGGTGCCCCACAGTGGAATGCGCAGCGTGGCCAGCCCGGCGCCGGCCCAGGTGATGGTGTTCCAGCGCCCCTTCATCCTGCGTCTGTCGGTTTGGAACAATCTGCGCGTGGCGCTGTGGCTGGCCGGCGTGCCGGCAGCCGAACGCGCCTCGCGGGCCCGCGAGGCG
>NZ_JAQOWX010000243.1:0-2300 GCF_028462495.1 Paucibacter sp. XJ19-41 | reverse complement strand
AGCAGGGCGCCGGCCGAGGTCGGCAGCGCGCCGCGCCGGCCGCGCTGCAGCAGCTGGGCGCCGACCCGCGACTCCAGCTCGCTGATCTGCAGGCTGATGGTTGGCGCTGCCAGATGCAGGGCCTGGGCGGCGGCGGCGAAACTGCCCAGGTCGGCAATCGCCACCAGGCTGCGCAACTGGTCGAGATTCAGGCTACGCATAGGAATTCCTGTTGGCTGTGATCAGATGATTCAACTTTCCAAATCTTAGCCTTGGGCCGAGCATGGCGGCGATCAACACCGGAACCAGCCATGCCCGACAACCTCACCCCCACCTTGCTGCAATGCCTCAGCCAGCGCTGGCATGCGGCGCTGCGCCGGCGCGCCGAACGCCGCGAGCTGCTCGCGATGAGCGAGCGCGAGCTGCTGGACCTGGGATTGGGGCGCGGTGAGNCCTTGCTGCAATGCCTCAGCCAGCGCTGGCATGCGGCGCTGCGCCGGCGCGCCGAACGCCGCGAGCTGCTCGCGATGAGCGAGCGCGAGCTGCTGGACCTGGGATTGGGGCGCGGTGAGCTGGAGGCCTGCGCCGCCGCGCCACAATGGCGCCATGATGAACAAGCCGCCCTTCTTCGCCCCCACCGCGTTTGACCAGGCCGAGGCCGCGCTGGCGCGCGCCCAGGAGATCTACGCCGCCAGCGTCGCCAGCCTGCGCGAGGCGCTGCAGCGCTTCGTCGCCGGCGAGGAGATCGGCCGGGTGCGCGCCTGCTACCCCTTTGTGCGCATCCACACCCGCACCGTGGCGCGCGCGGTCTCGACCCTGGCCTACGGCTTTGTCGCCGGCCCCGGCAGCTACGAGACCACGCTGACCCGGCCCGACCTGTTCGGCGACTACTACCTGGAGCAGTTCCGCCTGCTGCTGATCAACCACGGCGTGAGCCTGGAGGTGGGCACCAGCCACCAGCCGATCCCGCTGCACTTCGCGCTCGGCGAGCATGACCATGTCGAGGGCGCGCTGAGCGCCGAGCGCCGCCTCCTGATGCGCGATCTGTTCGACCTGCCCGATCTGGCCGCGATGGACGATGGCATCGCCAATGGCACCCACCAGGGCCCACCCGGCGCGCCGGCGCCGCTGGCCCTGTTCACCGCGCCGCGGGTCGACTACTCGCTGCACCGGCTGCGCCACTACACCGGCACCTCGACCGACCACTTCCAGAACTTCGTGTTGTTCACCAACTACCAGTTCTATATCGACGAGTTCGTGCGCCTGGGCCATGAGCTGATGGCGCGCACGCCCGACCCGGCGAATCCGCATGAGCACGACGACTGCATCGCCTTCGTCGAACCCGGCAACCTGGTCACGCGCCGCGTCGGCCTGTCAGCACAAGCGGCCGATGCCTTGGGCCAGGCCCTGCCCCGCCTGCCACAGATGCCGGCCTACCACCTGATCCGCCAGGACCGCAGCGGCATCACGATGGTGAACATCGGCGTCGGCCCGGCCAATGCCAAGACCATGAGCGACCATATCGCGGTGCTGCGCCCGCATGCCTGGCTGATGCTGGGCCACTGCGCCGGCCTGCGCAACAGCCAGGCGCTGGGCGACTATGTGCTGGCCCACGGCTATGTGCGCGAGGACCATGTGCTCGACGAGGAGCTGCCGCTCTGGGTGCCTATCCCGCCGCTGGCCGAGATCCAGCAGGCGCTCGAGGAGGCGGTGGCCGAGGTGACAGGTCTTGCCGGCCCGGCGCTCAAGCAGATCTTCCGCACCGGCACCGTGGCCTCGACCGACAACCGCAACTGGGAGCTGCTGCCCAACCATCGGGACGGCGGCCCCGAGCGCCGCTTCAGCCAGAGCCGCGCGGTGGCGCTGGACCTGGAGAGCGCCACGCTGGCGGCCAACGGCTTCCGCTTCCGCGTGCCCTACGGCACCCTGCTGTGCGTCTCCGACAAGCCGCTGCATGGCGAGATCAAACTACCCGGCATGGCCAACCAGTTCTATCGCGAGCGGGTCGACCAGCATCTGCGCATCGGGCTGCGCGCGGTCGAGCTGCTGCGCAAGCGCCACCTGACCCAGCTGCACAGCCGCAAGCTGCGCAGCTTTGCCGAGGTGGCGTTTCAGTAGCCCAGTCCGCGCAGCAGCTGCAGCGCGGTCTCGAAATCGAAGGCGCGGATGCGCTCGCCGAGCTCATGGGCACGCGCCCCGTGCCGGGCGCGCAGCGCCGAGGCCAGCTCGCGATAGCGTTCGACGGCGCGGAAATCGCCGGCCGCCAGCAGCGCCGCCAGCCCGGCCAGCCTGGCGGGGTCGGGGGCCGGCTCGTCGAGCTC
>NZ_JAQOWX010000242.1:0-2308 GCF_028462495.1 Paucibacter sp. XJ19-41 | reverse complement strand
AGGGTTCATGCCCGTTGAGCCGGGCGGTGTGCAGCAGGCTCATGATGGCCGCAGCCCGTTGGCCCGCGCGCAAGCTGCCAGCGAACAGCCAGTTCTTCCTGCCTAGTGCGATGGGCCGGATTAGGTTCTCGATGCGGTTGTTGTCAGCAGCCAGTTCGCCGTCGCCAATGAAGCGCGTCAGCGCGGCCCAGCGCTTGAGGCTGTAGTCGATGGCCTTGGCGGTCGCGCTGCCGTCGGGCACCTTCTGGCGGTTGGCGATCAACCAGGCATGCAGCAGATCGGCCGCCGGCCTGGACTTGAGCTGGCGCATGCGCAGCCGCTCGTCATGCGCCAAATCCTTGGCCTCGCGTTCGATGTCGTAGAGGGTGCCGAACAGCTTGAGCGCTTGCTCGGCCAGCGTGCTGCTGTGATTGGCCCACAGTTCGTGGAACTTGCGCCGGGCGTGCGCCATGCAACCAGCCTCGGTCACGCCCGCATTCATGACCTGCTTGTAGCCGGCGTAGTCGTCGCAGATCAGCGTGCCGCGCCAGCCGCCTGTGCCGTTTTCGGCAATGCCCAGGAAGCGGCGTGCGTTGTGACCCGCTCGGCTCTCGGCGAAGTCGAAGACCACCGCGCTGATGTCGTCCCAGGCCGTGGTGCAGTAGCTCCACAGGTAGGCCCGGTGGGTTTTGCCATCGCTCTTGCCTGCGGGCTTGAGCAGGGCCACCGGTGTCTCGTCGGCGTGCAGAACGCGCCGGCTCAGCAGGTCCTCGCGCATGGCCTGCACCAGCGGGGCCAGTTCCACACCGATGGCACCGATCCACTCGGCCTGTGTCGAGCGCGGCACGGCGAAGCCGGCACGACCGAGGATGCCCTCCTGGCGATACAGCGGCTGGTGGTCGATGTACTTGGCCACCACCACATGCGCCATCAGGCCGGCCGTGGCCAGCCCCTTGTCGATCACGCAGGCCGGCACGGGAGCCTGAACCAGCGTCTGGCACTGGGCGCAAGCCCACTTGCCCCGCACATGCCGCTCCACGCTGAAGCGGCCCGGCTCGTAGTCGAGCTTCTCGGACACGTCCTCGCCGATGCGCCGCATCTGGCAGCCGCAGCCCGGCGTCGCGCAGATGCTGCTCTCAGGCTCGTGGTGGACGTCTCGGCTTGGCAGATGGGCCGGCAGCGCCTGGCGCTTGGGCGTCTGCTTCTCGCGCGGCTCTTTGGCCGGCTGCTTGAGCTTGCCGATCTCTCGGTCCAGCGCCGCCAGGTCCTCATCAATGGCTTCTTCCAACAGGCTCTTCTGCTCGGCGCTGAAGCGCTCCGATGTGGCGGCGAACTTCAGTCGCTTGAGCACAGCCATCTCGTGGGCCATCTTGGCGTTCACGGCGCTGATGTGCTTGATCTGGGCCTGCTGCTGCAGGGCCAGTGCGCACACCTCGGCGAAGCTCATGCCCGCGAAGGCTGGGTCGATGACGTGGGGGCTGTCCATCACGGCCGTGATGCTGCCAGCGCAAGCGGTAGCGCGCCATCAGCACAGTCAGCAATGGACGGCTCAGAATGAAATGATCAGAGCGAGGTGATCACACCCGCCTCGCCGATGCGCTGCCAGGGCAGGCCCAGCACCAGCGCGTCCAGCTGCGGCCGCGTCAGTGCCAGCGTGCTGCCCTCCTGGGGCCAGACGAAGCGCCCGGCGTTCAGCCGCCTGGCCGCCAGCCACACGCCGATGCCATCGTGCACGAGTGCCTTCATCCGGTTGGCGCGCCGATTGGCGAACAGGTAGGCGTGGTGCGGCCGAGCCTCACCGAAGACCTTGACCACGCGGCCCAGCGCCGTCTCGGTGCCGGCGCGCATGTCCAGCGGCTCGCAGGACAGCCAGATCGCGTCCACCCGGATCACCGCAGCAGCTCGCGAGTCCACGCGGCAAAGTCCACCGCCGCACTGGCCGGCCAGGTGATGTTCATCGTGACCGAGCCGCGACGCAGCTCCACGCGGATGTCCGCTGGCGCCGCTGCAGACACTGCCGGCACGGCAAGCGGCAACGCGATGAACTCACCTGTCTTGGCGGGCGTTGCGACTTTGCCCTCACGGGCCAGTTGCCGCCAGCGGTGTACGACGTTGGCATTGATGCCGTGGGCCATCGCCACCTTGGCCACCGAAGCGCCGGGCTCGCCGCACGCGGCCACCACCTGCGCCTTCATCGCCACGCTGTATTGCCGCCGCTTGTCCTTCTTCTCGCTTGTCATCGTGTCCACCTAAGTTACGCGGACACGATCCTTGCTGTTGCGCTCGGCGACTTCAAGATGACTTGGCCGGACGGATACAGCGCGGCGGC
>NZ_JAQOWX010000241.1:0-2313 GCF_028462495.1 Paucibacter sp. XJ19-41 | reverse complement strand
GGCTGCGCGCGCTGGCCGAGGGCTGGCAGCATGGCGCGGCGGCGGCCGAGCCGCTGGTGCAGGCCAGCGAGGCGCTGGCCGCGCGCCTGCCCGAGGTGCGCCTGCTGCAGGCCATGCAGCCCTGGCTGCGCTGCGAGATGGCCCTGCTCAGCGATGCGGCACCCGCCGCGCTGCAGGCGGCGCAGCAGATGCATGCCTCCTGCGTGCGCATCGAACACCAGCCCTTGCAGCGCATCGCGCTGCTGCTGAGCAGCGAGCTGCATGAGCGGCAAGGCCAGGCCGGCGAAGCGCTGGCCTGCCTGCGCCTGCTTCAGCGCGGCGAACACCAGCTCCGCCAGGTCAGCATGCACCACCGTCGCAGCGTGGCGACCCTGCACTTCGAGCTGCGCCAGCACAAGCAGGAGGTGCAGCACCTGAGAAGCAATGCGCAGCAGCTGCAGCGCTTGTCGATGGAAGACGCGCTGACCGGCCTGCTGAACCGGCGCGGCATGGAGCTGCTGCTGACCGAGGCACTGGCCGGCCGGCCCGAGCACGGCAGCGCGCTGTATCTGTCGGTGGTCGATGTGGACCGCTTCAAGTCGGTCAACGACCGCTACTCCCATCAGGTCGGCGATCAGGTGCTGCGCGTGCTGGCCGAGCTGTTCCAGCAGTCGCTGCGCGGCCAGGACCTGGCCGCACGCTGGGGCGGTGACGAGTTCGTGCTGGCCTTCTGGGCCCCGGACGACGAGCAGGCGGCCGCGGTCGGCGAGCGCCTCAAGCGCGCCGTGGCCGCCTATGCCTGGGGCATGCTGGCCACCGGCCTGTGCGTCAGCGTCAGCCTGGGCCTGACCCGCTCGCGCAGCGACGACAGCCTGGACAGCCTGCTGCTGCGCAGCGATCTGGGCATGTACGCAGAAAAACGCCAGCAGCCGGCTTGAGCCGGAGCGCCGGCCCTGGTTATAGTCGCCGCATGCCGCAACGCCACACGCCGACCCCCGCCCAGCGCTGGGTCGGTGCCGCGCCTGCGGTTTTGAAGAAAAGCAAGAAAAAGCAGTCGCTCATCTGACCGGCACTGCTGCCGCGCTCAGATGAGCGACGGCAGCCCTGGCATCGCCACGGTCCGGTCCCGCTCGTCTTGGCACGGCCTCCCAGGTCAATACTGGAGGACCATCGTGTCTGACAACAATTACAGCGGTCTGTGGATTCCCCTGGTGACCCCCCTCCACCATGATGTGGTCGATCACGCTGCCTTGTCGCAGCTGGTGCTGCATCTTAAGGCGCAGGGCGTCAATGGCTTCGTCGCCTGCGGCAGCACCGGCGAGGCCGCCCTGCTCGATGAGCATGAGCAGGATGCGGTGCTGGAGACGGTCTGCGAGGCGGCCGGCGGCACACCGGTGATGATGGGCGTCTCGGGCCCGCGCCCCAGCCAGGTGGCGGCGCGCATGCTGGCCATCGCCAAGCGTTTCCCGGTCTGCGCCTTCCTGCTGCCGGCGCCCAGCTATATCCGGCCCAGCCAGCAGGGGCTGCTGAACTTTTTCGGCAGCATCGCCGATGTCGCACCGGCACCGCTGGTGCTCTACGACATTCCCTACCGCACCGGGGTCAAGATCGAGCTGCCCACGCTGCTGACCCTGGCCGCGCATCCGAACATCGAGGCGCTGAAGGACTGCGGCGGCTCGCTGCAAGCCACCCAGGCGCTGATCGCCGATGGCCGCCTGGCCGTGCTGGCCGGCGAGGACCACAACATCTTCCCGACCCTGGCCCTGGGCGGCGCCGGCGCGATCGCGGCCAGCGCCCATCTGCACACGGCCCATTTCGTGCGCCTGGTCCAGGCCCTGCGCGACGAGCAGACCGAGACCGCGCGGCGGCTGTGGCAGGCGCTGGCCCGGCTGATCAACCTCAGCTTCGCCGAGAGCAATCCGGCACCGATCAAGTCCGCGCTGGCGCGGCTGGGCCGGCTGCACAACGAGCTGCGCGCCCCGCTGCAGCAGGCCTCGCCCGAACTGGAGCAGCGGCTGTGGGACGCTTATGGACAGGCTGGGGAGCAGTTGCAGCCCGGGGCCTTCAGAGAGGCCGTGCCAGCAGGCTGAACTCGATCACCAGCTCGTCCTGCACCGCCAGCAGGCCGCCGGCGACGCTGAAGGGCTGCAGGCCCAGATCGCTGTGCCGCAGCACGAAGGTGCCGTCAATGCGCAGGCTGCCGTCCTGCTCGCTCAGCGTCAGCGGCAGGCTCAGCGCATGGCGGCGCCCGGCCAGCGCGATCTCGATGCGGGCCGCCAGCTTCGGCGGCTCGCCGGCCAGCGCCAGCAGACGCAGCCCGAGCTCGGGGTGGCG
>NZ_JAQOWX010000240.1:0-2343 GCF_028462495.1 Paucibacter sp. XJ19-41 | reverse complement strand
GCGCAAATAGAGTAGGGCGGGACACGTGAAATCCTGTCTGAATATGGGGGGACCATCCTCCAAGGCTAAATACTCGTAATCGACCGATAGTGAACTAGTACCGTGAGGGAAAGGCGAAAAGAACCCCGGGAGGGGAGTGAAATAGATCCTGAAACCGCATGCATACAAAAAGTAGGAGCCCGCAAGGGTGACTGCGTACCTTTTGTATAATGGGTCAGCGACTTACATTCAGTGGCGAGGTTAACCGAATAGGGAAGCCGTAGAGAAATCGAGTCCGAATAGGGCGAATTAGTCGCTGGGTGTAGACCCGAAACCAAGTGATCTATCCATGGCCAGGATGAAGGTACCGTAACAGGTGCTGGAGGTCC
This sequence comes from Paucibacter sp. XJ19-41, assembly GCF_028462495.1. Classification (NCBI taxonomy): domain Bacteria; kingdom Pseudomonadati; phylum Pseudomonadota; class Betaproteobacteria; order Burkholderiales; family Sphaerotilaceae; genus Roseateles; species Paucibacter sp. XJ19-41. Next base: position 1,975 of record NZ_JAQOWX010000240.1, on the reverse strand, counting down.
GAACCGACTAATGTTGCAAAATTAGCGGATGAGCTGTGGATAGGGGTGAAAGGCTAAACAAACTTGGAAATAGCTGGTTCTCTCCGAAAACTATTTAGGTAGTGCCTCAAGTATTACCATCGGGGGTAGAGCACTGTTATGGCTAGGGGGTCATGGCGACTTACCAAACCATTGCAAACTCCGAATACCGATGAGTACAGCTTGGGAGACAGAGCACCGGGTGCTAACGTCCGGACTCAAGAGGGAAACAACCCAGACCGCCAGCTAAGGTCCCCAAAATTGGCTAAGTGGGAAACGAAGTGGGAAGGCTAAAACAGTCAGGATGTTGGCTTAGAAGCAGCCATCATTTAAAGAAAGCGTAATAGCTCACTGATCGAGTCGTCCTGCGCGGAAGATGTAACGGGGCTAAGCCAGTTACCGAAGCTGCGGATGTGCAATTTATTGCACGTGGTAGGAGAGCGTTCTGTAAGCCTGTGAAGGTGGGTTGTGAAGCCTGCTGGAGGTATCAGAAGTGCGAATGCTGACATGAGTAGCGTTAAAGGGGGTGAAAAGCCCCCTCGCCGAAAGCGCAAGGTTTCCTACGCAACGTTCATCGGCGTAGGGTGAGTCGGCCCCTAAGGCGAGGCAGAGATGCGTAGCTGATGGGAAACAGGTAAATATTCCTGTACCGATCTGTAATGCGATGTGGGGACGGAGAAGGTTAGCTCAGCCGGGTGTTGGATGTCCCGGTTCAAGCGTGTAGTCGTGCTCTTTAGGCAAATCCGGAGAGCTTAGATGAGGCGTGATAACGAGTCTGCTTGCAGACGAAGTGAGTGATACCCTGCTTCCAGGAAAAGCCACTAAGCTTCAGTTACAGATTGACCGTACCGCAAACCGACACTGGTGCGCGAGATGAGTATTCTAAGGCGCTTGAGAGAACTCTGGAGAAGGAACTCGGCAAATTGACACCGTAACTTCGGAAGAAGGTGTGCCTCTAGTCAGTGAACCATTTACTTGGGGAGCTAAATGAGGCCGCAGAGAATCGGTGGCTGCGACTGTTTATTAAAAACACAGCACTCTGCAAAGACGAAAGTCGACGTAGAGGGTGTGACGCCTGCCCGGTGCTGGAAGATTAAATGCTGGGGTGCAAGCTCTTGACTGAAGTCCCAGTAAACGGCGGCCGTAACTATAACGGTCCTAAGGTAGCGAAATTCCTTGTCGGGTAAGTTCCGACCTGCACGAATGGCGTAACGATGGCCACACTGTCTCCTCCAGAGACTCAGCGAAGTTGAAATGTTTGTGATGATGCAATCTCCCCGCGGAAAGACGGAAAGACCCCATGAACCTTTACTGTAGCTTTACATTGGACTTTGAACAGATCTGTGTAGGATAGGTGGGAGGCTTTGAAGTAGGGACGCTAGTGTCTATGGAGCCAACGTTGAAATACCACCCTGGTGTGTTTGAGGTTCTAACCTTGTCCCGTTATCCGGGATGGGGACAGTGTATGGTGGGCAGTTTGACTGGGGCGGTCTCCTCCCAAAGTGTAACGGAGGAGTTCGAAGGTACGCTAAATACGGTCGGAAATCGTGTTGATAGTGCATTGGCATAAGCGTGCTTGACTGCGAGACTGACAAGTCGAGCAGGTACGAAAGTAGGACAAAGTGATCCGGTGGTTCTGTATGGAAGGGCCATCGCTCAACGGATAAAAGGTACTCTGGGGATAACAGGCTGATACCGCCCAAGAGTTCATATCGACGGCGGTGTTTGGCACCTCGATGTCGGCTCATCTCATCCTGGGGCTGTAGCCGGTCCCAAGGGTATGGCTGTTCGCCATTTAAAGAGGTACGTGAGCTGGGTTTAAAACGTCGTGAGACAGTTTGGTCCCTATCTTCCGTGGGCGCTGCAAGATTGAGAGAGCCTGCTCCTAGTACGAGAGGACCGGAGTGGACGCACCTCTGGTGTATCGGTTGTCACGCCAGTGGCATCGCCGAGTAGC
>NZ_JAQOWX010000024.1:0-54779 GCF_028462495.1 Paucibacter sp. XJ19-41 | reverse complement strand
GGCCGCCAGGCCCAGCGCCGCTGCGTCGAGCCGGTGGCCGGCGGCCAGCACCGTGCTGCCCTGCTGCACATCCTCGCCACGGCGGCGTATCCATTGGCCGGCCTTGACTTCAGCGTTGACACGCACCGCAGCCAGACCTTCACCGGGCACGGCCTCGCACTGCTCCTGCATCACCACCGCATCGGCGCCCAGCGGGATCTGCGCACCGGTGAAGATGCGCGCGGCCGTACCGGGCTGATGGACCGCGCCGACCACGCCGGCCGGCACCCGCTGCGCGACCGGCAGCACCGTGCCAGGTCTTGCCACATCGGCGGCGCGCAGCGCATAGCCGTCCATGCTGGTGTTGTCGGCCGGCGGCACGTCCAGGGCCGAGACCACATCGGCGGCCAGCACGCGGCCCAGGGCCTCGGCGGTCGGCAGCGTGTCGACCGCAGCCAGCGGCTCGACCGCGCCCAGCAGGCGCTGCAGTGCCTCGGCCAGGCTTTGCAGCGCGGGACGCATGGCTTCAGACATGGGCTTGGATGAAAGCTTTGACGGCTCCGGTATCGACCGGCATCACCGTGACGCGCTTGGGCAAGGCCTCGATGTTCTCGAGACCGGCCGGACGTGGCGGTTCGATGTCCAGCGCCTCGCGGATGGTGGCAGCGAACTTGGCCGGCAGCGCGGTCTCCAGCACCAGCATCGTGATGCCGGGCTGGCGATGTTCGAGCGCCACCTTCAGGCCGTCGGCCGTATGGGTGTCGATCAGCTGGCCGTAGCGCTGGTGGCACAGGCGTATCGTCGCCAGACGGTCGGCGTGTCGACTGGAGCCGGAGACGAAACCGAAGTCGGCGATATGGGCCTTCTCCTGGGCGTTGAGATCAAAACCACCGGCACCGAACAAGGCCTGGACCCGCGCGCCATCGCGGCCCAGCAGATCGAACACAAAACGCTCGAAGTTGCTGGCCTTGGAGATGTCCATAGACGGGCTGGAGGTCTCGTGCGTGTCGGCCGTGCCGCGCGGGCGGTAGACGCCGGTGCGGAAGAACTCGTCCAGCACATCGTTCTCGTTGGTCGCCACCACCAGCTGCGCGATCGGCAGGCCCATCATGCGCGCCACATGGCCGGCGCAGACATTGCCGAAATTGCCCGAGGGCACGGTGAAGCTGACTTTCTGCTCGTTGCTCGTCGTGGCCTGGAGATAGCCGGCGAAGTAGTAGACGACCTGGGCCAGCAGGCGCGCCCAGTTGATCGAGTTGACGGTGCCGATCTTGTGACGACGCTTGAAGTCCAGGTCGTTGGACACCGCCTTGACGATGTCCTGGCAGTCATCGAACACGCCTTCGACGGCGATATTGTGGATATTGGCGTCCTGCAGGCTGAACATCTGGGCCTGCTGGAAGGGGCTCATGCGGCCGTGCGGCGAGAGCATGAAGACATTGACGCCGGCCTTGCCGCGCATCGCATACTCGGCCGCGCTGCCGGTGTCGCCCGAGGTGGCGCCCAGGATGTTGAGCGTCTCGCCGCGCCGGCCCAGCTCGTACTCGAAGAACTGGCCCAGCAGTTGCATCGCCATGTCCTTGAAGGCCAAGGTCGGGCCGTTGGACAGGGCCTGCAGCGCCAGACCCGGCTCCAGGGCTTTGAGCGGCGTGATCTGCGGGGTGCCGAACACGGCCTCGGTATAGGTGCGGCGCGTGATCGCGCGCAGGTCCTCTGCCGGGATGTCATCGATGTACAGCGACAGGATCTCGAAGGCCAGATCGGCATAGGCCAGGCCGCGCCACTTCGTCAGCGTCGCGTCATCGACCTTCGGATATTGCACGGGCAGATAGAGCCCGCCATCGGGCGCCAGGCCCTCCAGCAGGATCTCGCAAAAGCGGCGCTCGCTGGATTTGTCATTCAGGTCGCCACGGGTGCTGATGTACTTCATCAGGCGAGTTCCTCTTTGCGGATGCGCACGATGGGCGCCAGCACGGTCGTCAGCGCCTGCATCTGAGCCAGGGCCTTGTTCATCCGGCCCTCGACGGTGTCGTGGGTCAGGATGATCAGGTCGGTCTGCTTCTCACCCTCGGCCGATTCCCGCTGCAGCACGGCGTCAATCGAGATGTCGTTCTCGGCCAGGATGGTGGTGATGCTGGACAGCACACCGGCCTGGTCGGCCACGCACAGGCGCAGATAGAAGGCGGTCTGCACCTCGTCCATGGCCAGGATGGGCGTGTCGTTCATCGCATCGGGGCGGAAGGCCAGATGCGGCACGCGGTGCTCGGGGTCGGCGGTGTGCAGCCGGGTGATATCCACCAGATCGGCGATCACGGCCGAGGCGGTGGGCTCGGAACCGGCGCCCTTGCCGTAGTACAGCGTGGTGCCGACGGCATCACCCTGCACCACCACGGCATTCATCGCGCCTTCGACATTGGCGATCAGGCGATTCGTCGGGATCAGCGTCGGATGCACGCGCAGTTCGATCCCGTTGTCACGGCGGCGGGTGATGCCCAAGAGCTTGATGCGGTAACCCAGTTGCTCGGCGTACTTGATGTCGGCGGCCTGCAGCTTGGTGATGCCCTCGACGTGCGCCTTGTCGAACTGCACCGGGATGCCGAAGGCGATCGCGCTCATGATCGTCGCCTTGTGCGCGGCGTCCACGCCCTCGATGTCGAAGGTCGGGTCGGCCTCGGCATAGCCCAGGCGCTGCGCTTCCTTCAGCACCACGCCGAAGTCCAGGCCCTTGGAGCGCATCTCCGACAGAATGAAATTGGTCGTGCCGTTGATGATGCCGGCGATCCACTCGATGCGGTTGGCGGTCAGGCCTTCGCGCAGCGCCTTGATGATGGGAATGCCGCCGGCCACGGCCGCCTCGAAGGCGACGATCACGCCCTTGGCGTGCGCGGCGGCAAAGATCTCGGTGCCATGCACGGCCAGCAAGGCCTTGTTGGCCGTGACCACATGCTTGCCGGCGGCAATCGCCTCCAGCACCAGGGCCTTGGCCACACCGTAGCCGCCGATCAGCTCGATGACGATGTCGATCTCGGGGTTGGCGATGACCTTGCGCGCATCATCGACCACTTCGATGCTGTCGCCGACGATGCTCTTGGCGCGTGCCACATCGAGGTCGGCCACCATGGCAATCTCGATGCCACGGCCGGCGCGGCCGCGAATCTCTTCCTGGTTGCGGCGCAACACATTGAAGGTGCCGCTGCCCACGGTGCCAATGCCCAAGAGGCCGACTTTGATCGCTTTCATCTGGTATCTCAATTCTGGATTAGGTTCGTTCAACGCCCGGCACGCTTGCGGTAATGCGCCAGGAAACGCTCGATGCGGCCCACCGCTTCCTTCAGGTCGTCGGAATTGGGCAGGAACACGAGGCGGAAGTGATCGGGGGCTGTCCAGTTGAAGCCCGTCCCTTGCACGATCAGCACCTTTTCCTCGGCCAGCAGCTCGTAGGCGAACTGTTGGTCGTCCTCGATCGGATAGATCTTGGGGTCCAGGCGGGGGAACATGTAAAGCGCCGCTTTCGGCTTGACGACGCTGACGCCGGGAATCTGGCTCAGCAGCTCGTAGGCGAGATCGCGCTGGCGGCACAGCCGGCCGCTCGGTGCGACCAGGTCCTTGATGCTCTGATAGCCGCCCAAGGCCGTCTGGATCGCCAACTGGCCCGGCGTGTTGGCGCACAAGCGCATCGAGGCCAGCATGTTCAGACCGGTGATGTAGTCCTTGGCATGGCGCGTCTCGCCCGAGACCACCATCCAGCCGGCCCGGTAGCCGCAGGCGCGGTAGTTCTTCGACAGGCCGTTGAAGGTCAGGCACAGCACATCGTCGGCCAGCGAGGCGATGCTGGTGTGGACGGTGCCGTCGTACAGCGTCTTGTCGTAGATCTCGTCGGCCATGATGATCAGCTGGTGCTGACGGGCGATCTCGACGATTTCCTTCAGCAGCTCGATCGGATACAAGGCCCCGGTCGGGTTGTTCGGGTTGATGACGACGATGGCCTTGGTGTTGGGTGTGATCTTGGCCTTGATGTCGGCGATGTCGGGGAACCAGTCGCTGCTCTCGTCGCAGATGTAGTGCACAGGATTGCCACCCGACAGCGCCACCGCAGCGGTGTAGAGCGGGTAGTCGGGCGCCGGCAGCAGCACCTCGTCGCCGTTGTCCAGCAAGGCGTTCAGCGCCATCACGATCAGCTCGGAGGCGCCGTTGCCCAGATAGACATCGTCGACCGTGACGCCATGGATCTGCTTTTCCTGGCAGTAATGCACCACCGATTTGCGCGGCGCGAACAGGCCCTTGGAGTCGGTGTAGCCGGCCGCAGCGGGCAGGTTGCGTATCATGTCCTGGACGATCTCGTCCGGCGGTTCCAGGCCGAAGGCGGCGATATTGCCGATATTCAGCTGGATGATCTTCTGGCCCTCTTCCTGCATCTGGCGCGCCTTGTCGAGCACGGGTCCGCGGATGTCGTAGCAGACATTGGCCAGCTTGCTGGACTTGGCGATGGGCTTCAAGACGGGACTCCTGGGGGCTTGGGGCTGCAAACGTAGAATTTAAACACAGGGTTTGCACCCGCCCCGGCCGACAGTGCCCGCACAACAGCATGAAGTTCCAACTTGATGAGCCGCAAGGCGGCAACAGCATCTCCCGCCACGACGGCCAGAACGTCTGGGTCAATGGCCAGCAGCATGGCGAGAGCCTGCTGGTGCCCTGGCGCGGCGAGGTGCAGGCCTGGGGCCTGGCGCGCTTCGAGGATCTGAGCGAAGCGCATTTCGAACAGATCCTGGCGCTCAAGCCCGAGCTGGTGATCTTCGGCAGCGGTGCCAGGATCCGTTTTGCCCGCCCGTCGCTCTACCGCAGCCTGATTGCCGCGCGCATCGGCGTCGAAACCATGGATCTGGCCGCGGCGTGCCGCACTTACAACGTGCTGGCCAGTGAAAGTCGCACGGTCCTGGCCGCCTTGTTGATAGAACGCCCCTGAGAGGCGGCCAAACCCGCTATGCTGGCAATCCCCCTCAGTGGCGACAAGAGGGCTTGCGGTTCAACGTATAATTGGCGGCTATGCCCACCCGGGCACACATCTTTACAGAACGCCACATGACGCCAGCGCTCAACAAACCTCTCCCGGACATTGAAGCTCTTGCCACCGGCGGCGTGAAGTTCACACCGCAAGCCTTTCTCGGTCAAGCCGTGGTGCTGTACTTCTACCCGAAGGACAACACGCCGGGTTGCACCACCGAAGCGATGCAGTTCCGTGACCGCCACAAGGACTTCGTCAAGGCCGGCGCCGTGGTGCTGGGCGTGTCGCGCGACAATATGGTGTCACACGACAAGTTCAAGCAGAACCTGGAACTGCCCTTCGAGCTGATCGCCGACACCGAAGAGAAGCTCTGCCATATGTTCGGCGTGGTCAAGAACAAGATCATGTACGGCAAGAAGGTCAAGGGCATCGAGCGCTCGACCTTCCTGATCGACGCCGCCGGCGTGTTGCGTGCCGAGTGGCGCGGCATCAAGGTCGCCGGCCATGTCGACGAGGTGCTGAAGGCCGTCAAGTCCTTCAAGAAGGAAGCCGCCTGAACCTTCCGGCGAGCTCTGCAGTATCCACGCGAAGCCGGCCCGGAGAGTCTTTCTGGCCGGCTTTGTTGCATCTTTGCCGCGCTGCAGCACCTGCCTCGGCCGTCATGAGGCTTTGTGCATAATGGCTTCCATGCCCGGTAGCCACGCAGCCAGATCCCCCCAAAGCCGCACAGCAGCCTGTGCGGCTTTTTGCTTTTTCGGCCCGGACATCTATCTTTTGCCTTTGACCTCCAGACCGTAAACGCGGCCTGCTCCACACCTCATGCCACTGCCCAAGCCTCCGACCAAACGCGCCAGCCTCCTCGAGCCCTCCGCCTTTGCCTCCACGCTGGCGGTCAGCAAAACACCCCAAACGATTCCCAGCCGCGCTGCGGCGATAGAGACGGTGGCCGCTCCCAGCGTCGTTGCATCCTCGACCAAGGCGCAGAACAGAGCGCCGACCAAGTCTGCGGCCAGGAAGCAGGCGCCGGCCGTCGCGCCGAGCCCGCAGCCCAGCCTGGCCCTGGTCACGCCCAGCCCGGCGCCGGTCTCGCAAAAAGCCGCCAAGCCCAAGGCCGCCGCCAAGCCGCGTATCGCCGGCCCGGCCAAGCTCTTCGTGCTGGACACCAATGTGCTGATGCACGACCCGATGTGCCTGTTCCGCTTCGAGGAGCACGACATCTATCTGCCGATGATCACGCTCGAAGAGCTGGACGGTCACAAGAAGGGCATGACCGAAGTGGCCCGCAATGTGCGCCAGGTCAGCCGCGACCTCGATGCGCTGGCCGCCAGCCTGCAAAGCAGCACGCTGGAAGAAATGGCCCAGGGCCTGCCGCTGGACCACACCGGCCACCGCGAGGCCGGTGGCAAGCTGTTCTTCCAGACCGGGCTGATCGACACGCCGCTGCCGCAAGGCCTGCCGCAGGGCAAGGCGGACAATCAGATCCTCGGCGTGGTGCAGGCACTGCAGCGCCAGCAGCCCGGCCGCGAGGTGGTGCTGGTGTCCAAGGACATCAATATGCGCATCAAGGCCCGCGCGCTGGGCCTGCCCGCCGAGGACTATCGCAACGACAAGACGCTGGAAGACTCGGACCTGCTCTACACCGGCGTGCAGGCGCTGCCGGCCGACTTCTGGGACCGCCATGGCAAGACCATGGAGAGCTGGCAGCAAGGCGGCATCACCTACTACCGCATCAGCGGTCCGCTGGTGCCCTCGCTGCTGATCAACGAGTTCATCTATCTGGAAGCCCCCGGCGCCGCGCCGCTGTATGCCAAGGTCACCGAGATCACCGGCAAGAGCGCCGTGCTGCGCACCCTGAAGGACTACGGCCACCAGAAGAACTCGGTCTGGGGCGTGACCGCGCGTAACCGCGAGCAGAACTTCGCGCTGAACCTCTTGATGGACCCGGACTGCGACTTCATCACGCTGACCGGTACCGCCGGCACCGGCAAGACCCTGATGACACTGGCCGCCGGACTGCAGCAGGTGCTGGACGAGCGCCGCTACTCCGAGATCATCGTGACCCGCGTGACCGTGCCGGTCGGCGAGGACATCGGCTTCCTGCCCGGCAACGAGGAAGAGAAGATGGGCCCGTGGATGGGTGCGCTGGACGACAACCTGGAAGTGCTGGCGCGCGGCGACAGCAGCTCCGGCGAGTGGGGCCGCGCCGCCACCAATGACCTGGTGCGCAGCAAGATCAAGATCAAGAGCCTGAACTTCATGCGCGGCCGCACCTTCCTGAACAAGTTCGTCATCATCGACGAGGCGCAAAACCTGACCCCCAAGCAGATGAAGACCCTGATCACCCGTGCCGGCCCCGGCACCAAGATCGTCTGCCTGGGCAATCTGGCCCAGATCGACACGCCTTATCTGACCGAGGGCAGCTCGGGCCTGACCTTTGCCGTTGACCGCTTCAAGGGCTGGGGCCACAGCGGCCACATCACGCTGGCGCGTGGCGAACGCTCGCGTCTGGCCGATTTCGCTTCCGAGGTCCTGTGACGCTGTATGTTTCGGATCTGGACGGCACGCTGCTGAACCCGCAGGCCGAGCTGTCCGCGTTCACCCGCGCCGGCCTGGTCCGGCTGCTGGACGAGGGCCTGTCCTTCACGGTGGCCAGCGCCCGCCATGTCTCGTCGATCGCCCGCATCCTTGGTAACCTGCCGCTGCGCCTGCCGGTGATCTCGGCCAACGGCGCCTATATCAGCGAGATGAGCAGCGGCCAGCATGAGCTGGTCCATGCGATGGACCCGGCCCTGGCCCAGGCCATCTTCGCGCTGATGCGCAGGCGCGGCTTCATGCCTTTTGCGGCCACCTACGGGCCGCGCGGCGACCGCCTGTTCTGGCAGTCGGTGCACAACGAAGCCCAGCTGGACTTCGTCGAGCAGCGCCAGCACAACGGCGACCCGCGGTTGCGCCACACCGACAATATCGGCGCCGAGCTGGTCGACCCGGTGGTGACGATGATTCTGATCGAGCGCGAGGCGCCGATGCGGGCGCTGATGGCCGAGATCCAGGCCCTGGCCGGTGACGCGATCGACATCCATCTGGCCGATGACCTCTACCGCCCCGGCTGGCCCTGGCTGACCCTGCATGACCGGCGCGCGACCAAGGACCAGGCGATCAAGACCCTGGCCCAGCGCTACAGCCTGCACGAGCGCGAGATCGTCGTGTTCGGCGACCAGGTCAACGACATCACCATGCTGCGTGCCGCACATCGCGGCATCGCGGTCGAGAACGCGATCGCCGAGGTCAAGCAGGAGGCCCATGCGGTGATAGGCCCCCACCACGAGGACAGCGTGCTGCGCTTCATCGAGACCGACTGGCGGCGCAGCCGCTGAGTGCTCAGCGGCGCAGCAACTGCCCCAGCAGCCCGCCCAGATCCACGCCGCCGCTGGGCAGCTGGCCATTGGGCGTCAGCTGGTCGACGATTTGCGGCAGCCACTGGCTCAGCTGCGCACCGGCCTCGCTGGTGGAGACGCCGGCCTGGCCGGCCAGCTGGCCCAGCAGATCGCCGCCCAGGGCCGAGCCCAGCTGTTCGCCCGAGACCGGCAGATTGGCGCCGGTCGAGACCCAGCTCTGCACCTGCTCGCCCAGGCCGGCGGCCTGCAGCTGCTGCAGGATGCCGGCCAGCCCGCCCTGGCCCGAGCCCTGATTGGCCAGCAGCGTGCCGATCAGGCTGACCCAGTCGACGCCGCCCTGCCCTTGCTGACCGTTCAAGGCCTGCTGGGCCGCGCCCAGCAAAGAATCCATCAAGCCCATGATTGCTCCCACAGCGCGGCGCGATCCGCCGCGCAGCAATTGTGGACGAAGCGCGTGACTATTCCTGCCCCATCGTGTCGCCGGCATCGGTCACACCCTCGTGGCGACGCAGCTGGGCAAAGATGAAGGCCGCCAGCGCCGCCATCACGCCGATCGACAGATAGGTGGCCTGGAAGGCCAGCAGCAGATCCGCACTGCGCTCGGCCCCGGAATAGAGCAGCAGGAAGGCGCTGGAGGTGGCCACGCCCAGACTCATCGACAGCTGCATCACCACCGACAGCAGGCTGTTGCCGCTGCTGGCGGTCTGCGCGTCGAGGTCGCCCAGGGTCAAGGTGTTCATCGCGGTGAACTGCATGCTGTTGACCATGCCGAACAGGCCCAGATGCAGGGCCAACCAGAGGTGCGAGGTGTCGCGGTCGACCAGGGCAAAGCTCGCGATCATCAGGCCCAGCAGCACCGTGTTGACGACCAGCACGCGGCGGTAGCCGGCCCGGCGTATCAGCTTGATCGCGACGGTCTTGGTCAGCATCGCGCCGAGCACCGTCGGAATCATCGACAGCCCGGCCACGCTGGGCGAAAAGCCCAGGCCCAGCTGCAGAAACATCGGCGTCAGAAAGGGCGTGGCGCCGCTGCCAAGGCGGGCGAACACATTGCCGATCAGCCCGATGCGGTAGGTCGGGATCGCGAACAGCCGCATATTGAACAGCGGCGCCGGCGCACGCGCCGCATGCAGCCAGTAAGCCATCATGCTGGCCATGCCGGCCACCACCAGCACGATGCTGACCGCGACGCTGATCACATGCTCGCCGAAACCCTGCAGCCCGACCGACAACAGCATCAGCCCGAGGCTGAACAGCACAAAGCCACTCCAGTCGAAGCGGCCGGGCGCTGCGCTCCTGAGCTGGGGCATATAGCGCAGGCTGGCCGCCACACCCAGCGCCCCGACCGGCAGATTGATCAGAAAGATCCAGTGCCAGCTGGCGTACTGCACCAGCAGGCCGCCGAGCGCCGGGCCGATCAGCGGCCCGATCAGGCCCGGCAAGGCGATGAAGGTCATCACCGGCAGGAACTCCTCCTTCGGAAACGCGCGCAGCACCGCCAGCCGCCCGACCGGCACCAAGAGCGCGCCACCGACCCCTTGCAGCACCCGCGCCGCCACCAGCACCCGCAGCGAAGGGCTCAGCGCGCAGGCCAGCGAGCCCAGGCTGAACAGCACGATGGCCCAGATGAAGAGCCGGCGCGTGCCGAAGCGGTCCGCCAGCCAGCCCGAGGCCGGGATCAGCAGTGCCACGGTCAGCATATAGGCGACCACGGCCGACTGCATGCGCAGCGGGTTCTCGCCCAGATCGGCCGCCATACCCGGCAGCGCCGTGTTCAGGATGGTCGTGTCCAGCGTCTGCATGAAGAAGGCCAGCGCCACCAGCCAGGGCAGATAACGGCGCGTGGCCGGGTCCAGGGTGATGCGTTCGGCGTTCTCGGGCATGGCCCCGAGTATCGACAAAAACAAACGCCCGCACCGGCGGGGCCGGGGCGGGCGTTGCGAGCAGCGAACGCGACGTGCTTGCTACTTGCGCAGATAGTCGAAGAAGGCCTTGGCGTTGGGCTCGCGCTTCAGGAACTCATGGACCAGCTCCGGCGCGGGCTTCTGGCCGCCATTGCCCAGCACGATGTCGCGGTAGCGACGGCCGGTCTCGGGGTTGAGCTTGTCGGCCTTGAACTCGGTGCGCAGATCCATCGCCAGCACCAGGCTCCACAGATAGCCGTAGTAGCCGGCGCCGTAGCCGCCGGCCACATGGCCGAAGCCGGCCGGGAACATCGTGCCCGCCACATGGCCCAGCGGCGTCGCGCCTTCCATCTTGGCCCACAGCGCCATCGGCTCGGGCACGTCCGGGCCGTGCAGGGCCAGGTCGTAGCCGGCATACAGATGCTGGCGGCCATACTGCGAGCCCTTGGCAAAGTCCTTGGCCGCCTGGGCCTTGTCGACCAGCGCGTCCGGCACCGGCTTGCAGCTCGCGCAGACCTCGGCCATCAGCTTGAGCACCTGCTTGTCATAGACCCAGTCTTCCAGCATCTGCGACGGCGCCTCGACGAAGTCATGCATCACCGAGGTGCCGCCCTGGCTGGCATAGCGGGTCTCCGACAGATTGTTGTGCACCGCATGGCCCAGCTCGTGCAGCAGGGTCTCGACCTCGTCCAGGGTCAGGCCCTTGCGGTCGAAATTGACCACCAGCGCCGCGGTCGGCGTGCGGCCCAGGCGGGTCGCGCTGGAGCGCAGCGGCCAGACCGCCGCATGGTTGTACTTGCCCTCGCGCGGGTAGAGGTCCACATACATGGTCGCCAGCGCCTTGCCGGTGGCCGCGTCGCTGACCGCAAAGGCCTGCACCTCGGGGTGCCAGAGCTGAGCCTTCACCGGCGTGTAGCGCACGCCCATCATCTTCTCGACGATGCGCATCGTGAACAGCAGACTCTCCTGGGGCGGGAAGTACTGGCGGAAGGCCTCCTGGTCGACGCTGTAGCGCTGCTGGCGGATGCGCTCGCTGTAGTAGCTGGCGTCCCAGCGCTGCACCGTGGTCGCCTCGGGCGCGCTGCCCAGTTGCTCGGCCTTGGCGGCGCGCAGCTCCAGCAGGTCGGCGCGCTCGCCCTCGGTGACCGTGCTCTTGACCTCGTCGAGGAACTTCCAGGCGGTGGCCGCGTCCTTGGCCATCTTGCGGCGCAGATTGAAGTCCACATAGTTCGTGAAGCCGAACAGCTTCGCGTACTCGTGCCGCGCCTGGATGATCTCGGCCAGCAGCTTCAGATTGGCCGCCCCGCCCTCATTGGTCTTGGCCCGCCACATGCGCTCGCGCGCCGCTGCGCTGTCGGCGCTCTGCAGCACCGGGCCATAGCTCGGGTAGTCGACACCCAGCACGATGCGGCCCTCGGCATCGCGCGGCGCGCTCTTCCACACGCCCTCGGGCACACCCTTCAGCTCGGCCTCGGTGAACGCCACCTTGACGCCGGCATCGCGGATGTTCTTCTCGAAGTTCTGGTTCAGCTCGCTGAGCTTGTCGAGGATCTGCTTGGCGCGCTTGCGCTGCGCGGGCGGCAGGGCCACGCCGCCGTCCTCGAAGCCGCCCAGGCCCACCCGCACCAGCTCGCGGTCGATCGCATCGGCGGCGGGCGCGGACTTCAAGGCCCGGTAGATCTTCTCGTTCTGGCCGTAGCTGGAGCTGAAATCGGCCCAGCGCAGCGAGCAGGCCTGCGCCGCCTCGCGCACCGGCTTGTCGGGATGGACGTTGAGCACGAATTCGATCGGGTACTGGGTGTCCTCGATGAAGGCATAGAAGTCATCGTAGGCGGCCAGCCAGCCGGCATCGACCTTGCGGCGCTCCAGGCCGGACAGGCGCTGGCGGGCCGCGCTCAGGCCCTTGTCGCAGGCCGTCTTGATCTGGGCAGCGTTCTTGTACTGCGGGAAGGCCGGGCCGGGCAGGCCCGTGGCCTGAGGGGTCTGCGCCGAGGCGCTCAGGGCCAGCAGGCCGGCGGCCAGCAAGCAAGTCTTGTGAAGCTTCATGCGGTCATCTCCATTGACTGTGGCCGCGATGGCGGCGCGCGCGGATTGTGCAGCCTTGGCCGCCCGGTTGACGCAGTGATGCGATGAAGCACGAGGTCGAGGGGGCCAAGCGCGGACTCGGCGCGTCTCGGAACAGTTGGCAGGCGCGACTTCAATCACAGCCGATGCACAAGTTACCAATGCTTGCGCCAGCGCAAGCCCGCGCACAGGGGGATTGCCAGCAAAGCTGTGGTCCAATCCGGGTTAGTACCGACTTTGCACTGAAACGCCCCCGGGCTTACCCGTGAGCACTGCCCTTCTCGCTTGACACCTTTGACAGCCCCCCCATAAGCTGCGCGCCGACATCCATGTTCGACGCCAGCCGCCGCCCCCCTCACAGCACCCGATGGCAGCGCCTCTTGACGGCCTGCGGTCTGCTGCTGGCCGTCGCTGCGGCCCAGGGTCAGGCCTTGCCGCAAGCCCCGGCCCCGGCCGCCTCGCAGCCGGCGGGCGACGCCGTCAGCCGCTTCCTGCAGGAACGCGGCCTGCTGGGCCAGGTCTCGGTCGAGAGCGGCGGCCTGCTGGACCAGGTGCGCGACAAGGCCTCGGACCTGGTGCTGGCCTCGATGAATTTTCTCGGCGTGCCCTACAAGCGCGGCGGCAACTCGGCCGAAAGCGGTTTCGATTGCAGCGGCTTCACCCGCCACATCTTCGAGATGAGCGTGGGCCTGGTGCTGCCGCGCCGCGCCGACGAGCAGGCCAAGCTCTCCAGCCTGGCCCCGGTCAAGAAGACCGAACTCAAGCCCGGCGACCTGGTGTTCTTCAACACCATGCGCCGCACCTTCTCCCATGTCGGCATCTATGTCGGCGAAGGCAAGTTCATCCACGCACCACGCTCCGGCCAGAAGGTGCGGGTGGAGGACATGCGCGAGGCCTACTGGGCCAAGCGATTCACCGGTGCGCGGCGGGCCGACCTGGGCAGCGCTGCTGATGCCGGCGGCAACGCCAACACGCCGTCGCTGAACTGAGGCTGCGCGAGCGCTGGCCGTGCACCTGGGCTAGGTCCTTGCCTTCCAGTACCCCGGTCGCCTGCTGTGGTGAGCGATGGCGCTGATGCGTACCACGCCCTCTTCCGCTCGGTACAGGATGGAGAAGGGATACCGCCCGATCGGAAACAAACGTCGCCCTTTGGAGGTCGCTGTACCCAAGCCGGGGAAATCGGCAATCAGACGCAGCTTCGACTCGAAGGTCCTGAGAAAATCCTCAGCAGTAGCCGTGCTGAACTGCCGAACACAGAACGCCACCGCGCTTGCCAGTTCGGCTTCGGCCTCCGGCGTGAGGAGATAGTTCACTTCAGCGTGGCACGAATCCGAGATAGCGCTTCCGGCCCATCAACCCAGCTCGCTTGGCCATTGTCGATCCGCGCCTCGCGCTGATCAGCCTCGTCAGCCCAAGCCTCCTCCCACTCACGGTCATGACCGAGGCTGGCAAGCAGCCTGTCCACAATCCGGGAACGATCTGCCTGAGGCAGACTCAGCAGCTCCGCTTCAAGAACATCGACTGGGATAGGCATGACAAGACTCTTCAAGCTGGTGACGGTCTCAAGCATGCCACAAGAGGACGAAGCCAACTTGGCCGCCTCCACACACGCAGTCTAGATGGCAATGCGGGCATGAGTCCCCGCATGCTCACGCAGCAGGTACAACAATCCGCCACCATCGATCAGCTCAAGCGGCTTGTCTTTGGAAAAGTTGTACGCATCGACGCCATAGCCACTTGTGCAGACAAGGATGCCTTTGCTGGCACCTTCGTTGAGCATCGTGCCGTACAGATCCCTCACCGCGCTGACGCCGACCGTGTCCCTGTAGCGTTTGGCTTGGATCACCACCTTGCCGCCCAGTACCGGCCGTGTATCGAAGGCGACAGCATCAACGCCGCCATCGCGCGAAGAGCGCGTGAGCTTGGTCTCCAGCCCCATCTTGCCAAACAGGTTCGACACCAGGATTTCAAATTCGCTCGGCGTGAGGTCCATCAGATTCGGGCGTGACTCCAGCCCAGAGAGTGCGTCGCCTTGTTCGATAAAGCGCTTGTCGACCATGTTGAATTCGACAATAGGCTTGACCGCCTGGAGTTCGTCCGGGCGACTCGAAACCTGTGCACCCAGGTTGCGCAGGCAGGCAATCTTGTCCACCTTATCCAGGCGGATGTGCTCAAACTCGGCTTTGGTGGCACGCACCGAGACCACCGGCACGCGCACCTCACGGCCATTCGCCGGGTCAATCGTGTCCAGGATACCGGTGAAGGTGACCAGGTTCAGCGCCTGAGCTTGGTCCGCCTCGAAGAGCTCATGCAGTGTGCGCAGCGTTACCGCTGCGACCAAGTCCTGGTAAAGCTGCTTGGTCTCCGAAGCTTTTCGGTCCTTCGCCTCGATCACATCACGAGACTTGACGTAGCGGTACTCGGCTTCGGCGGGAACTACAGACACCAGGGGAAGCTCGTATTCGACGACCAACTCGGACGCCGCTGGGTTGTATGCCAGGCGAAAGCCCTGTGGAAACCCTTCCTCCGGGTACTCCGAGCGCGTGAGCACCATCTCGTTGTAAGCCACGATCGCCTCGGGCTCCTTGGACAAGTAGTCCGCCTCGAATTCGTCGACTTCAGCATTGCGACGCTGCTGATCCGCTTCGAACTCGGCCTTGCGTCGCTCATGATCATCCCTGGCCTTGGCGGCCTCTGCCTGCTTGACGGCCTCGGCACGATGAAAACTGGCCAGGTCAGCTTGGTGCTCAGACCGTGCCTGCTCGATCAATCGAGCCTGACGTGATGCCGCTCCAGGCACAAGTTTCTGAGCCCACGAAAGCGGCGGCACAGCACGCTCCTGAGAGGGCGTCGCTGGAGTTAGCTCCGTTGGCAGCTTGAAAGCCGCGAACCGGGTGCGGATCCGCAGAGACTCGAAACTGATCCGATCATCCGTACCGAGGGTATGGGCCAGGATGCTCTGGATCGCGTCGATCCGCTCCTTCACCTCGGCGTTGAGATCGTCAACTTCGCCTTGGCGATCTTGCAGGTACTGGGCTTTCGCCTGCTTAGCAGCCGTAGCATCCTCGCGTGACTGCTGCGCTAGTGCCATTCGCTGCTGACGCTCGACCTGCCGCCCCTGCGTCGCCGCTGCACGGACTGAGCGCTTGCGTTCGCGCTCGGCCGCAGCCATGGCGCGACCAGCCGCGCGCAGAAACCCCTCTACTCCCGACCTGCGTCCCATCCCGTAGCTCCTTGCCGCCGTCAGCGCAAAAGTACATTGGATGTGCGCCGGGCCGGCGCGTCAATCGCAGTTCATCCTTAGGCGCAAGCCCTCAGGCCGCAGGGCTGAGCAGGTGCGCAGGATCAGGTCTTTCATCTGCAATCAAGACCTGCCCCTATCTCCCCGATGAGCCTCGACCCTGCCCTCACCCAGGTGAGATGCCGCCTCCTCAGAACGCCGCAATCCCCGTCATCGCCCGACCGAGTATCAGCGCATGGATGTCATGCGTGCCCTCGTAGGTGTTGACCACCTCTAGATTGACCAGATGGCGGGCAATGCCGAACTCGTCGGAGATGCCGTTGCCGCCCAGCATGTCGCGGGCGACGCGGGCGATGTCCAGGGCCTTGCCGCAGCTGTTGCGCTTCATGATCGAGGTGATCTCCACCGCAGCCGTGCCCTCGTCCTTCATGCGGCCCAGGCGCAGGCAGCCCTGCAGGCCCAGCGTGATCTCGGTCTGCATATCGGCCAGCTTCTTCTGCACCAGCTGGTTCGCGGCCAGCGGCTTGCCGAACTGCTTGCGGTCCAGCGTGTACTGGCGGGCCTTCATCCAGCAGTCCTCGGCGGCGCCGAGGGCGCCCCAGGCGATGCCGTAGCGCGCGCTGTTCAGGCAGGTGAACGGGCCCTTCAGGCCGCGCACCTCGGGGAAGGCGTTCTCCTCGGGGCAGAACACCTCGTCCATCACGATCTCGCCGGTGATCGAGGCGCGCAGGCCCACCTTGCCGTGGATGGCCGGCGCGCTCAGGCCCTTCCAGCCCTTCTCCAGCACAAAGCCCCGGATCTGGCCGCCATCATCCTTGGCCCAGACGACGAAGACATCGGCGATCGGGCTGTTGGTGATCCACATCTTGGCGCCGCTGAGCGAGTAACCGCCGTCGACCTTCTTGGCCCGCGTGATCATCGAACCGGGGTCCGAGCCATGGTTGGGCTCGGTCAGGCCGAAGCAACCGATCCACTCGCCGCTGGCCAGCTTGGGCAGGTATTTCTGCTTGGTGGCCTCGGAGCCGAACTCGTTGATCGGCACCATCACCAGCGAGCTCTGCACACTCATCATCGAGCGGTAGCCGGAGTCGACGCGCTCGACCTCGCGGGCCACCAGGCCATAGCAGACATAGTTCAGGCCGGCGCCGCCGTACTGCTCGGGAATGGTCGGGCCCAAGAGGCCCAGCTCGCCCATCTCGCGGAAGATGCCGGCATCGGTCTTCTCGTGGCGGAAGGCCTCCAGCACGCGCGGCGCCAGGCTGTCCTGGCAGTAGGCGCGGGCGGCGTCGCGCACCGCGCGTTCGTCGTCCGTCAGTTGCTGCTCCAGCAAGAGCGGGTCGTCCCAGTGAAATTGGGCCTTGGCCATGGTCAGTCTCCTTTAGATACTACAAAAACTCGGGGCCATCCTAGCCCTGCACAGGCAACACCGCTGTCACCTCGATTTCAACCTTCGCACGGTCCTCCATCAGCCCGGCCACCTGCACCGCGCTCATCGCGATCCCGTATTCCTGGCCCAGAACCTCGCGGTAGGCCTGGCCCACCTCACGGCCGCGCGCGAGGTACTCGCGCTTGTCCAGCAGATACCAGGTCATCCGGGTGATGTGCTCGGGGCCTGCGCCGGCCTCGGCCAGCACGGCCTTGATGTTCAGCAGGGTCTGGCGCACCTGGGCGATGAAGTCGTCGCTCTCGAACTGGCACTGGCCGTTCCAGCCGATCTGGCCGGCGACGAAAATCTGCCGGCCCATGGCCGCCACACCATTGGCATAACCGCGCGGCGCGGCCCAGCCGGCGGGTTGAAGGATTTGCTTCGTCATGGTTTCTTGTCTCCTGCGGCTCGCTCCAGCGCGGCGCGCAAATCATCGGGAAAAGGGGTGGACTGATGCGTGTCCAGCGAGGTGCAGACCAGCACCTGCTCGAAGGCCACACGCTGGCCGTCGGGCCCGTCGAAGGAAATGGCCAGGCTCAGCGAGCTGCGGCCCAGCTTCTGAATCGCGATGCGCTGCGTCAGCACATCGCCCATGCGGCTGATGCGCTTGAAATCGCTGCTCAGATGCACGGTCGGCATACCGACGCGGCGCGGCCCCAGCAGCTGTGCATAGTCGACGCCCAGACCCTGGGTGAACCAGTCCTCGACCAGCGCATTTAGCATCTCGAAGTAGCGCGGATAGAACACGATGCCGGCCGGGTCGCAATGGCCGAAGCGCACCAGTTCCTGCCGCTCGAACACACAGGCGTTTGTCATTCGCTCAGACCCCCAGATAACGCTGCCACAGGCCGTGGTCGGCATCCAGCGCGGCCGAGTCGCCGGCCCAGACCACCTTGCCGCGCTCCAGGATGCTGTGCCGGTCGGCCAGGCGGATCAGGCGCCGCACATACTTGTCCACCACCAGAATCGTCTGGCCGGCCTCGCGCAGCCGATCCAGGCAGCGCCAGATCTCCTCGCGTATCAGCGGGGCCAGGCCCTCGGTGGCCTCGTCCAGAATCATCAGCTTGGGGTTGGTCACCAGCGCCCGGCCGATGGCCAGCATTTGCTGCTCGCCGCCGGAGAGCTGGTTGCCCATATTCGAGGCCCGCTCGCGCAACCGCGGGAACAGCTCGAACACCCGCTCGACATCCCAGGGCTGGCTCGCGCCGCTGCGGTTGCCGGCAAAGGCCTGCAGATGCTCGCGCACCGACAGGTTGGGGAAGATCTGCCGGCCCTCCGGCACGATGGCCAGGCCCAGGCGCGCGATGCGGTCGGCACTCCAGCCGGTGACGTCCTGGCCAGCGAAGCGGATGCGGCCCTGGCTCGGGGCCATCCAGCCGGTCAGGCAGCGCAGCGTGGTGCTCTTGCCCATGCCATTGCGGCCCAGCAGGGTCACGACCTCGCCGGCCCTGATCTGCAGGTCCAGGCCGAACAGCACCTGGCTGCTGCCGTAGCAGGCTTCCAGCCCGCTGATCTCGAGAATGGCTTCGCTCACAGCGCCGCCTCCATCTCATCACCCAGATAGGCCTTCTTGACCTCGGGATGCTCGCGGATCTCGGCCGGCGTGCCGCTGGCGATGACCTTGCCAAAAACCAAAGTGGAGATGCGGTCGGCCAGCCGGAACACCGCGTCCATGTCATGTTCCACCAGAAGCAGGGTCAGGTCTTGCGCGCGCAAGGATTGCAGCAGCTCGACCATGCGCTCCGATTCGTCCGGCCCCATGCCCGCCATCGGCTCGTCCAGCAGCAGCAGGCGCGGCCGCGCGGCCAGGGCCAGGCCCACTTCCAGCTGGCGCTGCTCGCCATGGCCCAGGCTACCGGCAGGTCGGTCTGCATGCCGGCCCAGGGCGATGCGCTCCAGCAGCGCAGAAGCCTCGGCATAGGCGGCTTCGTCCTTGACGGCCGCACGCCACCAGCTCGGCTGACCCGGCCGGCGCGCCTGCACCGCCAGCGCCAGGTTGTCCAGCACCGAGAAGCGCTTGAAGATGCTGGTGATCTGGTAGGAGCGCACCAGGCCGGCGCGCACTCGGGCGGCCATGCCGACAGGGGTCAGGTCTTGCCCGGCAAAGTGGATAAGGCCGGCATCCGAGGCCATCGCCCCGGAGATCTGGTGTATCAAGGTGGTCTTGCCGGCGCCGTTCGGGCCGATCAGCGCATGGACCTCGCCGGCGCGCACCTCGAAGGAGGCATGGTCGGTGGCGGCCAGCGCGCCGAAGCGCTTGACCAGGGACTCGACTTTCAGCAGCGGCTCAGCCATGGGCGGTCTTCCTTCTACGCTTGAACATCCCGACCAGGCCCTGGGGCGCGAACAGCACCACGCCCAGCAACACCACGCCCAGCGCCATCTGCCAATGCAGGGTGTAACCGGCGAGCACTTCTTCCAGCAGCAGGAAGGCCGCCGCGCCCAGCGCCCCGCCCCAGAGCGAACCGGCGCCGCCGAGGATGACCATGATCATCAGCTGGCCCGATTGCGACCAGTGCATGGTGTGCGGCGTCACCAGGCCGTTCAGATTGGCCAGCAGCGCGCCGGCCAACCCGGCGATCGCGCCGGCCAGCACGAAGGCCTGCCACTGCACCGCAAACACGCGGGCGCCGACCGCGCCCATGCGGGTCTCGTTTTCCTTGATGCCCTGCAGCAGCCAGCCGAAGGGCGAGTTGACCAGGCGCTGCAGCAGGCCCATCACCGCAACAAACAGCGTCAGCACGACCCAGAAGAAGATCGCGTCGTCCTTCAGATCGACACCCAGGGCCGAGCGCGCGGGCAGCGGCAAGCCGTCCTCGCCGCCATAGGCCTTCAGCGAGATCACCAGGTAATAGAACATCTGGGCGAAGGCCAGCGTGATCATGATGAAGTAGACGCCCCGGGTGCGCAGGCTGATCGCGCCGATCAGCGCGGCGGCCAGGCCCGACACCAGCATCGCCGCCGGCCAGGCAATCCAGGCCGAGGCCACGCCGGCGTCCATCAGGATGCCCACCGTGTAGGCACCCAGGCCGACAAAAGCCGCATGGCCGAAACTGACCATGCCGCCAAAGCCCAGGATCAGGTTCAGGCTGGACGCGGCGATCGCGAAGATCAGCAGCCGGCTGGCCACGCCGATATAGAACTCCAGGCCGAATGCCGTCAGCAGCGGCGGCAGTGCCGCCAGCAGGGCCAGCAAGGGCCAGGTCCACAGACCCAGGCCGCGATGATGGAGTTGACTGATCCGCATATTCATCATCATCCTCGGGCAGGGAACAGGCCCTGCGGCTTCCAGAACAACACCGCCGCCATCAAGACATAGATCAGGATCGACGCCAGCGCCGGTCCCAGATTCGAGGCCACCTCGGCCGAAGCCAGTTGGCGCAGCAAGGCCGGCAGCAAGGTGCGGCTGCAGGTATCGACCAGGCCCACCAGCAGCGCACCGACCAGGGCGCCACGGATCGAGCCGATGCCGCCGATCACGATCACGACAAAGGCCAGGATCAGGATGCTCTCGCCCATGCCCACCTGCACCGCCAGGATGGGCCCCAAGAGCGAGCCGGCCAGCGCGCACAGTGCCGCGCCGAAGCCGAACACCGCCGTGAACAACCAGCGGATATTGACCCCCATCGCGGTGGCCATCGCGCGGTTCGAGGCCCCGGCACGCACCCACATG
The DNA here is from genome assembly GCF_028462495.1 of Paucibacter sp. XJ19-41. Lineage (NCBI taxonomy): Bacteria > Pseudomonadati > Pseudomonadota > Betaproteobacteria > Burkholderiales > Sphaerotilaceae > Roseateles > Paucibacter sp. XJ19-41. The sequence continues at coordinate 34,095 of NZ_JAQOWX010000024.1, read as the reverse complement.
CCGATGCGGGTGCGCGTGACCAGCAGGTAGAGCAGCCCCGCCACTGCCAGCCCGACACCGATGATCAGCAGCCGGTAGGCCGGATACATCAGGCCGGGCAGCAACTCGACCGGGCCCGACAGCGCGGCCGGCGTGTTCAAAAGCACCGGCTGCGCACCCCAGATCATGCGCACGCCCTCGTTGCAGATCAGGATCAGCGCGAAGGTCGCCAGCACCTGGCTCAGATGATCGCGGGCGTAGAGCCGGCGCAGCAGGCTCACCTCCAGCAGCATGCCAAAGGCGGCCGTGCCGACCAGCGCCGCAGCGATGCCCAGGCCGAAGGACCCGCTGGCCTCGGTCACGGCCGCCATCAGATAGGCGCCGACCATGTACAGCGAACCATGGGCCAGGTTGATCATGTCCATGATGCCGAACACCAGCGTCAAGCCGGCGGCCAGCAGGAACAGCATCAACCCGAACTGCAGGCCGTTCAAGGCCTGCTCGACAACGAGGATCCAGTCCATCCGAGGCTTACTTCATCTTGCAGCTGCTTGCGTAGGCATCCGCATGGTTGCTGAAGATCTTGCCGAGTGTCTTGTTGGTCACACGGCCCTGCGTGTCCTTGGTGATCACGCGCAGGTAGTAGTCCTGTACCGGGTACTGGTTGTTGTTGTACTTGAAGGGCCCGCGCACCGAGTCGAACTTGGCGGCCTTCAATGCCTTCAGCACCGCGTCCTTGTCCTCGATCTTGCCCTTGACATCCCGCACTGCGGCGGCAATCGACTGCGCCGCGTCATAGCCCTGGCTGGCATACAGCGAAGGCATGCGGCCGTAGTCCTTCAGGAAGTCGGCAACGAACTTCTTGTTGGCCGGGTTGTCCATGTCGTGCGCCCAGTGCGAGCTGTTGAACATGCCCAGCATCGGCTCGCCGACGGCCTTGATCACATCCTCGTCGGCCGAGAAACCGGGGCCGAACAGGGTCACATCCTTGGACAGGCCGGCGCCGACGAACTGCTTGATGAAGTTGATGCCCATGCCGCCCGGCAAGAAGATGTACATCGCATCAGGCTTGGCGGCGCGAGCCTGGGCCAGCTCGGCCGAGTAGTCCAGCTGGCCGAGCTTGGTGTAGATCTCATCGGCCACCGCGCCCTTGTAGAAGCGCTTGAAGCCGGTGATCGCGTCCTTGCCGGCCGGATAGTTGGGCGCCAGCACGACGACCTTCTTGAAGCCCTTGTCCGTCACCGTCTTGCCGACGGCCTCGTGCAGATTGTCGTTCTGCCAGGCGACGTTGAAGAAGTACGGGTTGCACTGCTCGCCGGCGTACTGCGAGGGGCCGGCATTGGCTGATACATAGGGCGTCTTGCTGTCGAACACGCTGGGGCCTACCGCCAGCATGATGTTGGAGAACACGATGCCGGTCATGAAGTCGACCTTGTCGCGCTTGAGCAGGCGCTCCGAGGTCTGCTTCGCGACATCGGGGTTCTGCTGGTCGTCGGCCGTGATCACCTCGACCGGCAGACCGCCGAACTTGCCACCCGCATGCTTGACGGCCAGATTGAAACCGTCGCGAATATCCACGCCCAGGCCGGCGCCGGGGCCGGACAGCGTGGACAGCAGGCCGATCTTGACCTTGTCCGCCGCCCAGGCGCTGCCGCCGGCTGCTGTCAGTCCCAACATCATCGCGGCATACAGAACAGCAAGGTTTTTCTTCTTCATACCAATCTCCGTAGGGGTGGGGTGGATGGTTCAGCCTTCTTGGCGCAGACGGAATCGTTGCAGCTTGCCGGTCTCGGTGCGTGGCAGGCTGGCGCGGAACTCTATCGCACGGGGGTATTTGTAGGGGGCGATGTTCGCCTTCACATAGTCCTGCAGCTCGCGCACCAGAGTCGGGTCTTGCCCCAGCTGCTCCTGCACACCGGGACGCAGCACGACAAAGGCCTTGACGATCTGGCCGCGCTCGGCATCAAGCACGCCGACCACGCCGCACTCGGCCACCTTGGGGTGGGCCAGCAAGGCGCTCTCGACCTCGGGGCCGGCGATGTTGTAGCCGCCCGAGACGATCATGTCGTCGGTGCGGGACTGGTAGACGAAGAAGCCCTCAGCGTCGATCAGATAGGCGTCGCCAGTCAGGTTCCAACCGTTCTTCACATACTGGCCCTGGCGGGCGTCGGCCAGGTAGCGGCAGCCGGTCGGCCCCTGGACGGCCAGCTTGCCGATCTGCCCCGGGGGCAAGACCTGGCCCTCGTCGTCCATCACGCAGGCGCGGTAGCCGGGCACCGGTGTGCCGGTGGCGCCGGGCTTGGCCTGCGCCTCGGTGTGCGAGATGAAGATGTGCAGCAGCTCGGTGGCGCCGATGCCGTCGATCATCTCGATGCCGGTGGCCTCCTTCCACAGCTGCCGGGTGGCGGCCGGCAGCGCCTCGCCGGCGCTGACGCATTTGCGCAGGCTGGCGATATCGTGCGCGCCCACTTGGGAAGCCATCACCCGGTACGAGGTCGGCGCGGTGAAGCAGACGGTGGCGCGGTACTGGGCGATGGCCGGCAGCAGGGCGTCGGGCCCGGCTTTTTCAAGCAGCACGGTCGAGGCGCCGACGCTCATCGGGAACAGCACCAGGCCACCCAGGCCGAATGTGAAGGCCAGCGGCGGGCTGCCGATGAAGATGTCCGACGCCACGGGCCGCAAGACATGGGGCGGCCAGCAGCGGCAGATCGCCATCACATCGCGGTGGAAGTGCATCGTGCCCTTGGGCTCGCCGGTCGTGCCCGAGGTGAAGGCGATGATGCAGCAGTCGTCGGCGGCGGTATCGACGTTGGTGAACTGAACGCTCTTGGTCGCCGCCATGGCTTCAAGACCGTCCATATCCTCGCTCCGATAAGGAGTCCACGTCACCACAGTCGGGCAATGCTCCAGCGCTTGGAGCAACTCATCCCATAGTCTTGAATCACACAAGGCATGACTGATCTCCGCCTTCTGTATGACCTGGCAAAGCTCCTTGGCGCGCAGCAGCGGCATCGTCGCGACCGCGATGGCGCCGACCTTCATGATCGCAAACCAGCAGGCCGCCATCTGCGGTGTGTTCGCACCGCGCAGCAGCACCCGGTTGCCGGGCACCACGCCCAGATCCTCGACCAACACGCGGGCGATGCGGTTGGCCTGGGCTTGCAGCTCTGCATAGGTCCAGCGCACCCCAGCGCCTTGCATGCACAGCCGCTCGCCCTGCCCCTGCTCGACCCAGCGGTCCAGCAGTTCGTGCGCGCAGTTCAGCCGCTCGGGAAATTGCAGCTCGGGCAGATCGAACACCAGCTCCGGCCACTGGTCCTTGGGCGGGAGGTTGTCGCGTGCAAAGGTATCCAGGTGGGCGGTGTAGCTCATGTCGTCTTCTCTTCAACCGTTTTTCAGTAGGTCTCGACCGATGATCAACTGCTGTACTTCGCTGGCCCCCTCGTAGATCCGCAGCGCGCGGATCTCGCGGTACAGCGACTCGACGATCTCGCCGCGCCGCACACCGCAGCCACCATGCAACTGCACGGCCGCGTCGATCACCTGCTGCGCGCCTTCGGTGGCCATCAGCTTGGCCATCGCCGCTTCGCGGGTGATGTTGTGGCCTTGGTCGCGCTGCCAGGCGGCGCGGTAGACCAAGAGGGCCGAGCTGTCCACCGTGCAGGCCATCTCGGCCAGCTTGGCCTGCGTCAGCGGGAGGTCAGCAAGAGTCGCGCCAAACATCTGCCGCTCGTGCGACTGGCGCAAACCTTCCTGCAAGGCGCGCCGCGCAAAGCCCAGCGCGGCGGCGGCCACCGAGGTGCGGAACACATCCAGCGTGCGCATCGCCACCTTGAAGCCCTCGCCCGGCGCGCCGATCATCTGGCTCTTGGCCACGCGGCAGTTCGTGAACTTCAGCCGCGCCAGCGGATGCGGGGCGATCACGTCGATGCGCTCGGCGATCTCGAAGCCAGGCAGGCCTGCGTCGACGATGAAGGCGCTGATGCCGCGCGAACCGGGCGCCTCACCCGTGCGCGCGAACAGCACATAGAAATCCGCGATGCCCCCGTTGGAAATCCAGGTCTTCTCGCCGTTCAGCAGATAGCCGTCGCCGTCTTCGGTGGCGCTGCACAGCATCGCCGCGACATCGGAGCCCGCCTCGGGCTCGGACAGCGCAAACGCCGCCAGCGCCTCACCCCGGGCCACACGGGGCAGATAGCGCTCGCGCTGCGCCGGCGTGCCCATCAGCGAGATCGCGCCCGAGCCCAGGCCCTGCATCGCGAAGGCGAAATCGGCCAGACCGTTGTAGCGCGCCAAGGTCTCGCGCAGCAGGCAGATCGCCCGCGTGTCGATGGCCTCGCCCTCGCCGGCCACCGCGTGGTTCAGCCAGCCGGCCGCGCCCAGGGCCTTGACCAGTTGCTTGCACTGGGCGTCGACATCGTCCTCCCCGTGTGCATGATCCAGGTGCGTGGCGCACCAGGCATCCAGCTCGCGTGCCAGTGCACGGTGCTTGTCGTCGAAGAAGGGCCAGGCCAGGTGTTTCTGATGCATCTCAGTTGCCCTCGAAGACGGGTCGCTGCTTGGCGACAAAGGCGTGATACGCACGATGAAAATCCCGGGTCATCATGCAGATCGCCTGGGCCTGTGCCTCGGACTCGATCGCCTCGTCGACGCCCATGGCCCATTCCTGGTGCAGCATCTTCTTGGTCATCGCATGGCCGAAGCCCGGCCCTTCGGCGATCTGTGCGGCCCAGGCCAGCGCGGTCGCTTCCAGCGCTTCGGGCTCGGCCAGCCGGTTCATGAAGCCCCAGCTCAGGCCCTCCTCGCCGCCGAGGCTGCGGCCCGAATACAGCAGGTCCGAAGCGCGACCCTGGCCGACGATGCGCGGCAGGATGGCGCAGGCGCCCATATCGCAGCCGGCNCCGAGGCTGCGGCCCGAATACAGCAGGTCCGAAGCGCGACCCTGGCCGACGATGCGCGGCAGGATGGCGCAGGCGCCCATATCGCAGCCGGCCAGGCCGACGCGGGTGAACAAAAAAGCGGTCTTGCTGCGCGCGGTGCCGAGGCGCAGGTCCGAGGCCATCGCGATGATGGCGCCGGCGCCGGCGCAGACGCCGTCGATGGCCGAGATCACCGGCTGCGGGCAGGCGCGCATCGCCTTGACCAGATCGCCCGTCATGCGGGTGAAGGCCAGCAGATCCGGCATGCTCATCTTTGTCAGCGGGCCGATGATCTCGTGCACATCGCCGCCGGAGCAGAAATTGCCGCCAGCGCCCTGCACGACGATGACGCCGACCTCGTCCACATAGCTCAGCGTGCGGAACAGATCGCGCAGCTCGGCATAGGACTCGAAGGTCAACGGATTCTTGCGCTCGGGCCGGTTCAGCGTGATCACGCCAACCGCGCCCTCCTGGCGCCAGCCAAAGTGCTGCGGCGCAAAGCCCGCCAGGCTGCGGCGATTGCCGGTTATCAAGTGCTTGTCCATATCGCTCACTTCCTCGTTGTCTCGGCCAGATGGGTCTTCAGACCCGCCAGTAGTGCATAAACCTGGGCCTTCTCCTCGGCGCTCCAGCCGCTGAGGAGCTCGACGATCCAGCCCTCGTGAGTCGCAGCCATGCGCTTGAACTGGCGCTTGCCGGCCGGCGTCAGCTTGACGGTGTAGGAGCGGCGGTCGGTCGCATGGGGCTCGCGCTGCACCAGGCCTTCGGCCTCCAGCTGGTCGGTGATGCCGGTGACATTGCCGCCGGTCACCATCAGGCGCTGCGAGAGCTCGCGCATCGCCAGGCCTTGCGGGTGCCGTTCCAGCTGTGCCAGCAGATCGAAGCGCGGCAAGGTGGTCGCGAAATCGTGGCGCAGGCGCTGGCGGATCTGGTCCTCGATGCGCGTCGTGCAGGCCAGCAAGCGCAGCCACAGCTTCAGCGCCTGGTGGTCCTGGTCATTGACGCGCGACTCGATGTCGGGGCTCTCATCCAGCATCACATCAGCTCCCCGCCGCAGACCGCGATCGCCTGGCCGGTGATCGCAGCACTGTCGCGCCGCGCCAGCCACAGCACGCTGGCGGCCACTTCCTCGGGCTGCACCAACCGACCCTGTGGATTGCTGGCGGCCAACTCGGCACGCGCGGCCTCGGCGCTGCGGCCCGTCTTCTCGCTGATCGTCGCCACCGCCTGAGCGACGATATCGGTCTCGGTATAGCCGGGGCAGACGGCGTTAACCGTCACGCCCTTGCGAGCCAGCTCCAGCGCCATCGCCCGCGTCAGCCCGAGCACGCCATGCTTGGCCGCGCAATAGGCCGCCACATAGGCATAGCCCTTCAGCGCGGCGGTGCTGGCCACATTGATGATGCGGCCGAAGCCGCGCTCGCTCATGCCCGCCATCACCTCGCGCGAGCACAGAAAAGTGCCGGTCAGATTGACATTGAGCATCTGCTGCCACAACGCCAGGCTGGTGCGATGCAAGGGCGCGGTCTCGACCTGGCCGGCGTTGTTGACCAGGATGTCGACCGGCCCTACCGCGGCAAAGGCCGCTTTCACGCTGGCCTCGTCGCCGATGTCGACGGTCTGCGGCACGACATCGCCACCCAGCACGCGCTGTTGCGCCTGAAGCTTTTCCAGATTGCGGCCCATCAGCGTGACGCGCGCACCCGCCGCCAACAGGCGCGCCGCCACCGCCGCGCCGATGCCGCTGCCGCCGCCGGTCACCACCGCATGCAGACCTTGAAGTTCAGTCACATCAAACTCCCAAGGCCTTGTTGACCTGCTCCAGCGCCGACATGCCCGCGCCGGCCGCCGCCTGGGCCCGCTGCCGCTCGAACTCGCGCTCCATCTGCAGCTTGCCGGACTGGTACTGCTGCGGCCAGTCCACCCCTTGGGCGCCCAGGTAGCCGATGCGCGCTGCTTCGGTCAGCGTCCAGGCCGGGTTGGCCAGATGCGGGCGGGCGATCGCGCACAGATCGGCACGGCCGGCCGCGATGATGCTGTTGACATGATCGGCCTCGGAGATCGCACCGACCGCGATCGTCGCGATGCCGACGCGGTTGCGGATGCTCTCGGAGAACGGCGTCTGCCACATGCGGCCATAGGTCGGCTTTTCCTTCTTGCTGACCTGGCCCGAGGACACGTCGATCAGGTCGGCGCCGGCCGCTTTGAAGGCCGCAGCGATCTGCACTGCGTCTTCAGGAGTGATGCCACCCTCGACCCAGTCGTGCGCCGAGATCCGCACCGACATGGGCCTGTCTTGCGGCCAGATCGCGCGCATCGCGGCGAACACCTCCAGCGGATAGCGCAGGCGGTTTTCCAGCGCGCCGCCGTACTCGTCGCTGCGCTGGTTGGTCAGCGGCGAGATGAAGCTGGAGAGCAGGTAGCCGTGGGCGCAATGCAGCTCCAGCCAGTCGAAACCGGCCGCCAGCGCGCGTTTGGTGGCGGAGACGAAATCATCGCGTACCCAGTCCATATCGGCGCGCGTCATCGCCCGCGAGACCTGGCTGACCCCGTCCAGATACTGCTGGGGCGAGGCGGAGATCAGCGGCCAGTTGCCACTCTCCAAGGGCTGGTCAATGCCCTCCCAGGCCACCCGGGTCGAGCCCTTGGCGCCGGCATGGCCGATCTGGATCGCGATCTTCGCCGTGCTGTGGGCGTGAACGAAATCGACGATGCGCTGCCACGCGGCGCCCTGCTCGTCGGTGTAGAGGCCCGGGCAGCCCGGCGTGATGCGCCCATCGGCCGATGGGCAGGTCATTTCGGCAAACACCAGGCCGGCACCGCCCATCGCGCGCGCGCCCAGATGGGTCAGGTGGTAGTCGCCGGGCAGGCCGTCAACGCAGGAGTACTGCGCCATCGGCGAGACGACGACGCGGTTTTTCAGCGTCAGGCCCTTCAGCGTGAACGGCGTGAACATCGGCGGCACGGCCTTGGCGATGCCGCTGCGCTGACCCAGCCACTGCTCGAAGCGCTCGACATAGCCGGCATCGCGCAGCCGCAGGTTCTCATGCGAGATGCGCTGCGATCGGGTCAGCAGCGAGTAGGCGAACTGTTCGGGCTCGAGATTCGCGTGGCGGGCTACGTTCTCGAACCACTCGGTCGAATTGCGCGCGGCGTTCTGGATGCGCAGCACCTCGATGCCGCGGGTGGCCTCGTAGTGCTGCAGCGCCGCTGTCAGGTCGCCGCCGTGGGCGCCGATGTCCCGCGCCAGGCCGATGGCATCCTCCAGCGCCAGCTTGGTGCCGGAGCCGATCGAGAAATGCGCGGTGTGGGCCGCATCGCCCATCAGCACCACCGGCGCGCGGCCGTTGTAATGCACCCAGCGCTTGCAGACCACGCGTGGGAAGCGTATCCACTGCGCCGAGCCGCGCAGATGCGAGGCGTTGGAGATCAGTGGGTGGCCGTCCAGCACCTTGGCGAACAGTTTTTCACAGAAGGCAATGCCCTCCTCCTTGCTCATCGCTTCCAGGCCGGCGGCCTGCCAGACCGACTCGGGCGCCTCGACGATGAAGGTCGAGTGTGTCTCGTCGAAGCGGTAGGCATGGGCCTGGAACCAGCCCCACTGGGTTTGCTGGAAGTCGAAGGTGAAGGCGTCGAAGAGCTTGGTCGTACCCAGCCACACAAAGCGGCACTGGCGCAGATCGATATCGGGCTGGTAGGTGGCGGCGTATTTCGTGCGCACCCGGCTGTTCAGACCGTCGGCCGCGATGATCAGGTCGGCGTCGATATCGGCGTCATCCTGCACATCGCTCTGGTAGCGGATGTTCACCCCCAGCTCGGTACAGCGGTCCTGCAGGATATTCAGCAATTTCATGCGGCCGATGCCGCAGAAGCCGTGGCCGCCCGAGACCTGGGTGCTGCCCTTGATGTGGACGGCGATATCGTCCCAGTGGTTGAAGGCGTCGAGGATCTGCCCGGCCGTCTTGGGGTCGGCCTCGCGCAGCGCCGCCAAGGTCTGGTCGGAGAACACCACGCCCCAGCCGAAGGTGTCGCCGGCTCGGTTGCGCTCCAGCACGGTGACCTCGTTGGCCGGGTTCTGCTGCTTCATCAGCAGCGCGAAATACAGACCGGCGGGACCGCCGCCTATGCAGGTGATGCGCATTCCTGGATCTCCAGAGTTGCGCCAACTTTAGGCATCGATAGTTTAGGTGTCAATTACTTTCGGCCTGTGCCAAACTCGGGACTTACCCGCGATGCCAGGCTGTGAAACATGCGACGGATCACGTCTTTCCGTCCTGTTGGAATTAACCGACACCACGGTCACAGCCGCCTTGTTAAGGTGCCGCCGCTGTTGAAAAGGAGTCCTCCATGAAACGACGCCTCTGGGATATTTCCCCCGTCGTGGCGAGCGATTCGCCCATCTTCCCGGGCGACGAGCCCTATGCGCTGCGCTGGACCGCGCGGCTGTCGACGCTTGAGCCGGTTTGTCCGGTCAATCTGAGCGCGATCACGATGTCGCCCCATGTCGGCGCGCATGCCGACGCACCGCTGCACTACGCGGACGGCGTGGCCAGCGCGGCCGAGGTCGATCTCGACGCCTATCTGGGCCCCTGCCGCGTGATCCATGCCATCAATTGCGGACCGCTGATCCGCATAGCCCATCTGCAGCATGCGGCGGCGGACCTGCCGCCGCGCGTGCTGGTGCGCTGCTGCGAGAAGGCCGACAACGTCTGGAACCCGGACTTCACCGCCTACGCCCCAGACACCGTCGAATGGCTGGCCGCGCAGGGCGTGCGCCTGATCGGCCTGGACACACCCTCGGTCGACCCGGCCAGCAGCAAGAGCCTGGACAGCCACCAGCAGCTGCTGCGGCTGGACCTGCGCGTGCTGGAGAACCTGGTGCTCGACGAGGTGGCCGAGGGCGACTATGAATTGATCGCGCTGCCGCTGAAGCTGGCCGGCGCCTGTGCATCCCCCGTGCGCGCCGTCCTGCGCGCACTTTGAAGCTGGAGTTGACGATGAAGACAAGAGATGAAGCGCTGGCGCGCGACGCCGCCGATCCGCTGCGCGGCCTGAAAGCCCAGTTCGATCTGCCCGCCGGCGTGATCTATCTGGACGGCAATTCGCTGGGCGTGCTGCCGAAGGCCACCGCCGCCCGCGTGCAGGATGTGATCACCCGGGAATGGGGGCAGGACCTGATCAAGAGCTGGAACACGGCCGACTGGATGCACCTGCCCGAGCGGGTCGGCGACAAGATTGCCCGCCTGGTGGGCGCGGCGCCGGGCGAGCTGATCGTTGCGGACTCGACCTCGCTGAACCTCTACAAGGTGCTGGCCGCCGCGATCCGCATCGCGCAGGCCGACGCCCCTGAGCGCAAGCTGATCGTCTCCGAGCGCAGCAATTTCCCGACCGATCTCTATATCGCCGAGAGCCTGTGCGCCCAGCATGGCCTGACCTTGAAACTGGTGGACAGCGTGGACGAGATTCCGGCGACGCTGAACGCCGAGTTGGCCGTGCTGATGCTCACCGAGGTCAACTACCGCACCGGTTACCGCCACGATATGGCGGCGCTGACCGCCGCCGCGCAAGCCGCCGGCGCGCTGACCGTCTGGGACCTGGCCCATTCGGCCGGCGCGGTGCCGGTGGACCTGAACGGTGCCAATGCCGACTTCGCAATCGGCTGCGGCTACAAATACCTGAACGGCGGCCCCGGCGCGCCGGCCTTCGTCTGGGTTCACCCGCGTCACACCGACCGTTTCTGGCAGCCGCTGTCGGGTTGGATGGGCCATGCCGCGCCCTTCCAGTTCACGCCCGGCTATCAGCCCGCGCCCGGCGTGCGGCGCTATGTCTGCGGCACGCCCTCGGTGATCGCGACCTCGGCGCTGGAATGCGGGGTCGACACCGTGCTGGCGGCCGAGCCGCTGGGCGGCATGGCGGCACTGCGCGAGAAGTCGCTGGCGCTGACCGAGGCCTTCGCGGCACTGGCCGAGCAGCGCTGTGGCGCCAAATCCGACAAAGACTTGGGCGTCTACGTCGTCTCGCCGCGCGAGCCGGCACGGCGCGGCAGCCAGGTCTGCCTGGCGCTGAAGGCACCGCTGGAGCAGGCCGGTTACGCCGTGGTCCAGGCCCTGATTGCGCGCGGCGTGATCGGCGATTTCCGCGCCGGTGATCCGGCCCGGCTGGACCAGGTGCCGCACATCCTGCGCTTCGGCTTCACGCCGCTGTACATCGGCTTCGCCGAGGTCTGGGACGCCATCGAACATCTGCGCCAGGTACTGGCCAGCGGCGAATGGCAAGAGGCACGTTTCAACGAGAAGTCGGCGGTCACATGAGTTGCCCTCTCCATCACACCGAAAACGTCGTCAAGGAAGAAGGCGCCCAGCTCGACTTCTCCAAGGACATGAGCTACGGCGACTATCTGCACCTCGACCAGGTGCTGTCCGCCCAGCATCCGCTGTCGCCCGACCACAACGAGATGCTCTTCATCGTCCAGCACCAGACCTCGGAGCTGTGGATGAAGCTGATGCTGCACGAGCTGCATGGCGCCGTGCGCCATGTCGCGGCCGACCAACTGCCCGAGGCCTTCAAGATGCTGGCCCGGGTCTCGCGCATCATGGAGCAGCTGGTCCATGCCTGGGATGTGCTCGGCACGATGACGCCGCCCGAGTACAGCGCGATCCGGCCCTATCTGTCCAATAGCAGCGGCTTCCAGAGCGCGCAGTACCGGCAGATCGAGTTCATGCTGGGCAACAAGAACGCGGCCATGCTCAAGCCCCATGCGCACCGGCCCGATCTGCTGGCCGCCGTGCAGCAGGCCTACGAGATGCCGTCGCTGTACGACGAGGTCCTGCGCCTGATGGCCCGGCGCGGCATCGCCCTGCCCGCCAGCCACACCGCGCGCGACTGGACCCAACCCTATGCGGCCGACGAGGGCGTGCAGGCCGCCTGGCTGCAGGTCTACCGCGACCCGAAGGCCTATTGGGATCTGTACCAGATGGGCGAGGAGCTGGTCGATCTGGAAGACGCCTTCCGGCTCTGGCGCTTCCGCCATGTGACGACAGTGGAGCGGGTGATCGGCTTCAAGCGCGGCACCGGCGGCACTGGCGGCGTCAGCTATCTGCGCAAGATGCTGGACGTGGTGCTGTTCCCCGAACTCTGGACCCTGCGCACCGAGCTCTAGAATCGCGGCTCAGCCCACAACGGCGCTCACGAGGCGCCATGCCGGAGACATCATGGACACCCGCAGCTCCCCCATCACCCTGCGCATCGAGCGCGTGCGCGACGCCCTGCGTGCCAGCGGCACCCATGCCGCCCTCGTGCCCTCGGCCGACCCCCATCTGTCCGAGTACCTGCCCGAGCGCTGGCAGGGCCGGCAATGGCTGTCGGGCTTCAGCGGCTCGATGGGCACGCTGGTCGTGACGCTGGAGCGAGCTGCGGTGTTCGCCGACAGCCGCTACTGGTCGCAGGCCGAGCGCGAACTTGCCGGCACCGGCGTCGACTTGGTCAAGATTCCGACCGGAGCGGCCACCCACTACATCGAGTGGATCGCCGAGCAGCTGCAGCCGGGCCAGGCCCTGGCGGTGGACGGCCAGGTGCTGGGCCTGGCGCTGGCCCAGCAGCTGCGCGCCGCGATGCTGCGTGCCGGCATCAAGCTGCGCACCGATGTCGATGTGGTCGAGTCCGCCTGGGAGGGCCGGGCCGGCCTGCCCGCTGCGGCCATCTATGAACACCTGCCGCCGCACGCGGCCGTCAGCCGCGCCGACAAGCTGGCCCAGGTGCGCGCCGGCATGGCGGCCAAGGGTGCCAGCCATCACTTCATCTCGACCGTCGACGATGTCGCCTGGCTGCTGAACCTGCGCGGCGCCGACGTCGACTACAACCCGGTTTTCCTGGCCCATCTGCTGCTCGATGCCCACAGCGCCACGCTGTTCGTCGGCGCCGGCAAGCTGCCGGCCGAGCTGCAGGCCCGCCTGGCGGCCGACGGCGTCGGCCTGGCCGACTATGCCCAGGCGCCGCAGGCCCTGGCCGCCCTGCCCGCCGAGGCCGTGCTGCTGCTGGACCCCAAGCGCGTGACGCTGGGCCTGCGCGAGGCGGCTCCCGACCAGGTGCGCGTGGTCGAGTCCATCAACCCCAGCACCCTGGCCAAGAGCCGCAAGACTGCGGCCGAGGCCGGCTTCGTGCGCGAGGCCATGGCACAGGACGGCGCCGCGATGTGCGAGTTCTACGCCTGGTTCGAGGCGGCGCAGGCGCGCGGCGAGCGCATCACCGAGATCACCATCGACGAGAAGCTGACGGCCGAGCGGGTCAAGCGCCCCGGCTTCGTGGGCCTGAGCTTCCCGACCATCGCCGGCTTCAACAGCAATGGCGCGATGCCGCACTACCGCGCCACGCCGGAGTCCCATGCCGAGATCCGGGGTGACGGCCTGCTGCTGATCGACTCCGGCGCCCAGTACCTGGGCGGCACGACCGACATCACCCGGGTCTGGCCGATCGGCCAGGTCAACGCCGCGCAGAAGCGCGACTACACGCTGGTGCTTAAGGGCATGATCAACCTCAGCCGCGCGGTGTTCCCGCGCGGCACGCTGAGCCCGATGCTGGATGCGCTGGCCCGCGTGCCGATGTGGGAGCATGGCCTGGACTTCGGCCATGGCACGGGCCATGGTGTCGGCTACTTCATGAATGTGCATGAGGGTCCGCAAAGCATCTCCAAGGCCGTGCCCGACGCGAACATGGCGATGGAGCCCGGCATGATCACCTCCAACGAGCCCGGCGTGTACCGCCCCGGCCAATGGGGCGTACGCATCGAGAACCTGATCCTCAACGTCCCACACGACACGCCCGAGCAGGGCCAGTTCGGCGAGATGCTGCGCTTCGAGACGCTGACCCTGTGCCCGATCGACACACGCTGCATCGACCTGAGCCTGATGCGCAGCGACGAGATAGCCTGGCTCAACGACTATCACGCCGACGTCCGCCAGCGCCTGAGCCCGCTTTTGGCTGGCGACGCACTGGCCTGGCTGCAGCTGCGCACCCAAGCGATCTGAGGACCGCCAACACCACCAGCAAGGGGCCTCGCGGCCCCTTTTTTTCGTTTCAGCCGCCAATCGCGGTAGCAATTGCTGACAGCCGCAGTCCTACAGGCACAAGCGCCACCTTCCGATTCTTCTGTCCCGGTCAGAAGCCTAGATTTGAGTCAGGCCCAACGGCCTTCTGTTGACGAAGCCCTCAGAACCTCAATCAAGGAGTAATGACATGAAAGTCTCGAAAACCCTGACGACGATTTCTGCTGCAGCGGCCCTGGTCGGCGCCATCGGCCTGGCCTATGCGCAGACCTCGGAACAGACCCCGGCGAGCACCAACAGCCAGACCCTGCCGACGCAGCCGGCAGCAGGCACCCAGCAACCGTCGACGCAAACCCCGCCGGTCGACAACAGCACGCCGGCGCCCATGAGCACAAGCCCGGCATACAACAGCGGCACCAGCAATGACAACGCGCCGCTGACCGAGCGCGCCCCGCGCGCTGATCGCAACTGAGCGCTGTGTTCATGATCTTCGGCCGCCCGCTCTGAGCAGCGTCGGTTGAACAAGGTCCCCAAGCCTCCCGGATCCGATTCCGCTGCGCTTCGGGACCTTGTTTTCTTCGCGCCCCACGCTCTGCCCCTTTGCGCACCGTGTACAAACCTTACCGCCCTCCCCCTCGCTTCGAGTTGCCGCCGCGTGCCGAACTGCTGGGCGGGCTCCGTCAGGGTCTGCTGCTGGGCACCGCCATCCTGGCCTTGATACTGCCACCGGACGGCTCGGGGCTGCGCAAGAGCAATGCCTTTGTCGGCACGCCGCTCGCCCAGCCAGCATCGCCCTCCGACGTTGCGCCCCGCCTGGCCGACTTCAGAGCCCAGCCGGCCTCCGAGCCCGCCCGCCGGGTCGCCAACTGGGCCGTCGCCTCGGGTGACCATGGCGCGATGTCCTTCGTCATCCTGGACAAGCTTGAGGCCCGCGTCTTCGTGTTCGACGCCCAGGGCCGTCTGCTCGGCGCCAGTCCGGTGCTGCTCGGCGCGGCGGTCGGTGACGACAGCGTGGCCGGCATCGGCAAGCGCCCGATTGCCGAGGTGCGGCCCGAGGAACGCACCACCCCGGCCGGGCGCTTCATCGCCGAACCGGGTCGCAATACGATGGGCGAGGATGTGATCTGGGTGGACTATGACGCGGCCGTGTCCATGCACCGGGTGCGCGCGCTCGAGCCCAGCGAGCGCCGGCTCGAACGCCTGGCCTCGCCCAGCCCGGCCGACAACCGCATCTCCTACGGCTGCATCAATGTGCCGCAGCGCTTTTACGAGGCCGTGCTGCGCAAGACCTTCCGCAGCCAGCGCGGCGTTGTCTATGTGCTGCCCGAGCTCAAGGCGCTGGACGCCGTGTTCGACAAGCTTCCCAGCCAGCGCGCCCCTGTCACGACGGCCCAGCTGAGCCGGAGATAAGAGGCCTTGGCCTGCTTGATCCCGTCTTGATCAGCCCGCCGCCTGCATACCATTGCCGCTATCGATACCGGGCCGAGCCCGGTTTGCGGCAACGCAGCAGACGACGGGGGCGGAAATGGGGTTCAGAGCCTGGATGGGCGTTTTTTGCATCGCTGTGCTCGCTGGCACCTGCCATGCCGGCGCTGACTTTGCCGGGGAGTCCGCCTCGCCGGCGGCCCGCAGCCAGGCCGACTGGGTGCTGAGCCAGCACGATCACCAGGGCCGCCCTTTCGCCATCGTCGACAAGCGAGACGCCCGGCTGTATGTGTTTGCCGGCAACGGCCGATTGCTGGGCGCCGCAGCGGCGCTGCTGGGTTCGGCGCCGGGTGACCATGCGGTGCCCGGCGTGGGCCAGCGCGCGCCGTCCGAAATCCTCCCCTTCGAGCGCACCACGCCGGCGGGCCGTTTTGCGTCCGAACCCGGCCGCAATCTGCAGGGCGAACAGGTGGTCTGGTTTGACTACGAGGCCGGTCTGGCCATTCATCGCGTGCGCCCCGCTGCGGCCAGCGAGCGTCGCCCCCAGCGGCTGCGATCGGGCACGCCCGAAGACAACCGGATCTCGCTGGGCTGCGTGGTGGTCGCGGTGGACTTCTACGAGACCGTGGTCGGCCCGGTGCTGGGCCGGCAGCGCGGCATCGTCTATGTGCTGCCCGAGAACCGGCCGGCGCTGCTGGCAGGCGGCGCGCTGGAAGCGGCAGCCCCGGCCCACTAGCGACCGGGCCCCTACATCTGCCGGAACAGGTGCAGATAGCTGCGGCTGACCGGCAGCACCTCGGCGCGGCCGCGCAGATGCAGATCGGCCGTTTCATTCGGACCGCGGGTCACATGGCTGATCGCGCGCATGCTCACCACCACCGAGCGATGCACCTGCACGAAGACCTGCGGGTCCAGCTGCTCGATCAACTCGCGGATCGGCGTGCGTATCAGGGCCTCGCCCTCGTTCCAGACCACCAGGGTGTACTTCTCGTCGGAGCGCATGAAGATGATGTGCTCGACCGGGATCAGCTTCAGGCTGGCGCCCACCGAGGCCCGCAGCCATTGCAGATAAGCCGGCGCCGGTGCCGCTGCCGCCACAGGCGTGCGCAGCCGGTCGGTCAGCTGCGCAATGGCGGCCTCCAGCGCCGCGTCGACCCCGGCGGCCGGCGCCGCGCCGCGCAGCCGCTCCTGCAGCCGACCCACCGTATCGGCCAGGCGGGCCGACTCGACCGGCTTGACCAGATAGTCCAGCGCGCCCTGCTCAAAGGCCTGGACCGCGTATTGCTCGTAGGCGGTGACGAAGACCAGATGGGCCCGCCGCGCCATCGCCCGGGCCGCCTCGACCCCGTTCAAGCCCGGCATATGCACATCAAGAAACACGATATCGGGCTGCAGGCGCTCGAACAGCGCCACCGCCTCGCGCCCGTTGCGCGCCTGCCCCAGCACCTGCAACTCGGGCCAGGCCTGGGCCAGGCCTCGCGCCAGGCTGTCGCGCAGCAGGGGTTCGTCGTCGGCAATCAGGGCGGTGGGTGCACGTAGGGTCATGGGCTGAACTGAATCTCGGCACGCAGGCCTCGGGGCAGATTCTCGGTCAGATCCAGGCGGGCCGAGGCCCCGTACACCACCTGCAGGCGCTCGCGCAGATTGCGCAGTCCGGTGCCCGCCCCCATCGGCTGAACCAGGCCGACGCCAGAGTCGCTGACCCACAGGCACACCGGCCCGTCGGGATCCAGCCGGTGGCCCGAGACCTCGATGCTGCCCCCCTCCTCGCTCGGGTCGATGCCATGCCGCACCGCGTTCTCCACCAGGGTCAGCAAGGCCATCGGCGGGAAACGCAGGCCCAGCAGCGCCGCAGGCACCTGGATCCCGTAGTTGAGCCGATCCGGCATGCGCAGATGCATCAGCTCCAGATAGGCCCGCACCAGAGCCAGCTCGTCGCCCAGGCTGGCCGCCTCGTCATGCAGGCGCGGCATCGCGGCGCGCAGATAGGCGATCAGGCTGCCCAGCACCGGCGCGGCCTGGGCCGAGCCGGTTTCGACCAGGGCACGCACATTGGCCAGCGTGTTGAACAGAAAGTGCGGCTCCACCTGGGCCTGCAGCAAGCGCAGCCGGGCGTCCAGGGCCCTGCGCTCCAGCTCGCTGCGCTCCAGCTCGAAGCGCAGGGCCTGGCTGCGCGCCTCGGCATCGCGTTGCCGGTACAGCGCCCCCATGGCCAGCAGCGGCCCGATCAGCAGGCCCGAGCCGGCGATCCACAGAAAGCCCAGCAGCCGCCCCTCGCTGCGCAGCAGGCTGCCGATATCGCCACCCACCGCCACCAGATAGACCAGCAAGGTGGCCACCGGCACGCTGAAGCCGACCACCAGCACCTGGAACAACCAGCGCGCCAGCCAGCTGGGCAGGCGTCGCGGCCATTGCCCCGCCGCCGAGAAGGCCAGCAGGGCCAGCAGGGCGACGAACAGCGTGCGCCCCAGCAGCACCGGCAAGGGCGTGATGAAAAGCGGCGTCAGCAGCAAGGCGGCGATCACGGCCACACCCGAGGCCAGGCCCAGGCGCCACGGCGTCAGGTAGGCGAGGAAACCCAGCCAGGCCTGGCGCTGGCTGGGCAGGGTCGGCCGCGTGGCTAGCTCGGGAAGATGTGCCTCATACATGCCCACACGATAGCGGGCGCCGGGTGTCGGACCAAGCCCGCGCGAGGCTTGACGCGACGAAGCACGGAATGACGGTACTTAGCGACGGATTTGCCGACCGCCTGGATCAGGCCCGCGCGGCGGACAGCGAGCCGCCGCCACACATCACGACATCGCGCCCGGCATTGACCGCAAAACGCAGCGCGTCGGACGGCGAGGCCCAGCCATAGCCGCCGGCCAGGTTCTCATCGCGAAAGGCTTCCTGACGCGGCGCCTGGCCACGCACCCGCATCACCACCACGGCGGCGACATAGCCAAAGGTGCGGGGCCGCTCGATCGCGCCGGCGTAGATGCGGAAATCTCCCGCGTCAACTTCCTCAAAGTGCATGTGATGCTCCTTTGCGGCGCCCACCGCCGCTGTGTGGGCATGACTATCGGTCCGACGGCCCTCGACGCCTATACGACTGAAGGGGGCCCTCGAAAGGGGGAGTCCCAGCGACAAGGACGACCACAAAGCAAAAAGCCAACCCTGGTGGGTTGGCTTTTGCATGATTCACCAGGTGAATCTTGGAGGAGAGGGGGGGATTCGAACCCCCGAGACGTTTCCGTCCGCCTGATTTCGAGTCAGGTACATTCAACCACTCTGCCACCTCTCCGAATTCTGGTGTCCCAGCAAGCTTGTCTTGCTGCGAGTTGAGCCCGCTAGTATAGCGGACTTTTTTCGGTTTCCAAGTCTTTGCTGGCTTTTCAGCCGCGCAAGACCTCGGCACCGCCCAGATAGGGGCGCAACACCTCGGGCACCGTGATGCTGCCGTCGGCGTTCTGATAGTTCTCCAGCACGGCCACCAGGGTGCGGCCGACCGCCAGACCGGAGCCATTGAGCGTGTGCACCAGCTCGTTCTTGCCCTGGGCGTTCTTGAAGCGGGCCTGCATGCGACGGGCCTGGAAGCCTTCGCAGTTCGAGCAGGAGCTGATCTCGCGGTAGGTGTTCTGTGCCGGCACCCAGACCTCGAGGTCGTAGGTCTTGGTCGAGCCGAAGCCCATATCACCGGTGCACAGCGTCAGCACGCGATAGGGCAGGCCCAGCTTCTGCAGGATGGCCTCGGCGTGGCCGACCATCTCCTCCAGCGCCTCATAGCTCTTGTCCGGATGGGTGATCTGCACCATCTCGACCTTGTCGAACTGATGCTGGCGGATCAGGCCGCGGGTGTCACGGCCGGCACTGCCCGCTTCCGAACGGAAGCAGGGGCTGTGGGCGGTCAGCTTGATCGGCAGCGCGGCCTCATCCAGCACCTGCTCGCGCACGGTATTGGTCAGCGAGATTTCCGAGGTCGAGATCAGGTACTGCTCGGCCGCCTCCTCGTCACCGCCACGCAGCACCCAGAACATGTCTTCCTTGAACTTGGGCAGCTGGCCCGTGCCTTCCAGCACCTCGCGGTTGACGATGTAAGGCGTGTAGCACTCGGTGTAGCCGTGTGCCTCGGTCTGCGTGTCCAGCATAAACTGCGCCAGCGCCCGGTGCAGCTTGGCGACCTTGCCGCGCATAAAGGTGAAGCGCGAGCCGCTGAGCTTGGCCCCTAGCTCGAAGTCCAGGCCCAGGGCCGCGCCCAGGTCCACATGGTCCTTGAGCTCGAAGTCGAAGGTCCGGGGACTGCCCCAGCGGCGCACTTCCACATTGCCGCTCTCGTCAGCCCCGACCGGCACGCTCTCATGCGGCAGATTGGGCACGCTCATCAGCATGGTGTTGAGTTCCTGCTGGATCGCGTCCAGGCGCTCGGCGCCGGCCTTGAGCTCATCGCCAATGCCGCCGACCTCGGCCATCACGGCCGAGGCGTCTTCACCCTTGCCCTTGAGCATGCCGATCTGCTTGGACAGGCTGTTGCGACGGGCCTGCAGTT
Source organism: Paucibacter sp. XJ19-41 (assembly GCF_028462495.1). Taxonomy (NCBI): domain Bacteria; kingdom Pseudomonadati; phylum Pseudomonadota; class Betaproteobacteria; order Burkholderiales; family Sphaerotilaceae; genus Roseateles; species Paucibacter sp. XJ19-41. The sequence continues at coordinate 14,206 of NZ_JAQOWX010000024.1, read as the reverse complement.
CCTCAGTGCGCATCTGCACGCTGCGGCGCGAGGTCTCCAGCGCCTGATAGCGCTCGACATCGAGAAAGGCTTGCGGGCTCTTGCGGGTGTTCAGGCGCGCGACCACGGCGTCGAGGTCTTTGCGCAGCAGGGTGATGTCCAGCATGGGGGTGTCCTTGGTGTTCGTTCGATTCTATGAAAGCAAAACGGCGCCTCGTGCAGGCGCCGCGTCATGCGATAGGCGCCCGCTTCAAGATCGGGAGGAACTGTGCTCGGCCATCGACTTGTCGCCCAGGCCCAGCGGCAGCGGGAAGCGCACATGCTCCTCGACGCCGGGCAGGCTGCGCACCGCAGTGGCGCCCAGCGCTCGCAGGCGCGTGATCACCGCCTGCACCAGCACATCGGGGGCCGAGGCGCCGGCCGTCAGGCCCACACGCGAGCGGCCTTCCAGCCACTCGAGCCGCAGATCCTCGGCCGCATCGACCATATAGCCGGGCGTGCCCAGGCGCTCGGACAGCTCGCGCAGGCGGTTGCTGTTGGAGCTGGTCGGGCTGCCGACCACGATCACCACATCGACCTGGGGCGCCAGCACCTTGACAGCATCCTGGCGGTTCTGCGTGGCGTAGCAGATGTCCTGCTGCTTGGGCTCGCGCACCTGCGGAAAGTGCCGCTTGACCGCCGCCAGGATCTCGGCGGCATCGTCGACGCTCAAGGTGGTCTGGGTCACGACCGCCAGCTTGGCGGGGTCCTTGACACGCACATGGGCCACGTCACCGACCTCCTCGACCAGATAGATGCCGTCGCTGAGTTGGCCCATCGTGCCCTCGACCTCGGGGTGTCCCTTGTGGCCGATCATGATGAACTCATAGCCCTCGCGATGCAGCTTGGCCACCTCGACATGGACCTTGGTCACCAGCGGACAGGTCGCGTCAAAGACCTGGAAGCCGCGCTGGGCTGCCTCCTGGCGTACCGCCTGGCTGACACCGTGGGCGCTGAACACCAGGGTGGCACCGGGCGGCACCTCGGCCAAGTCCTCGATGAAGATCGCGCCGCGCGCCTTCAGGTCGTTGACCACATAGGTGTTGTGCACGAGCTCGTGGCGCACATAGATCGGCGAGCCGAACTTGACGTGCGCGCGCTCGACGATCTCGATGGCCCGATCGACACCGGCACAGAAGCCGCGCGGTTCGGCCAGGATGACTTCTTGGGGTTCGATCGGGCTCATCACAGCACTCCGATCACATGGACTTCGAAGCTCACCGGCTGGCCGGCCAGCGGGTGGTTGAAGTCGAACAGCAGCCAGTCCTCGCCCAGCTCGCGCACCACGCCGCCATAGCCGCCCCGGCCGTCGGGCGTCGGGAACTGCACCACGTCGCCGATGCTGTACTCCTCGTCCGGATCACCGAGCTCGCGCATCAGGCTGCGCTTGATGCGCTGCAGCAGCTCCGGATTGCGTTCGCCAAAAGCCTCGCCCGGCGCCAGCTCGAACTGGGTGCGCGTGCCTTCGGGCAGGCCGATCAGGCGCGCCTCGATGGCCGGCGCGAGCTCGCCGGTCCCCAGCGACAAGGTGGCGGGCTTGTCGTCAAAGGTATTGATCAGGTCGCCGCCATCGGGCCCTGCGAGTCGGTAATGCAGGGTCAGAAAGGATCCGGCTTGGATAAGGTTCATGGCACTTTGTTCGATAGACTCGCCGGATTTTAAGGCCCCGCGCCCCTGCCCTGCCCGCCATGCCGCTCAATCACCTGCCGCCCGACGCGCGCCCGCGCGAAAAGTTGCTCGCGCGCGGCCCCCAGGCGCTGGCCGATGCCGAGTTGCTGGCCCTGCTCTTGCGGACTGGCATCCAGGGCCTGCCGGTGCTGCAGCTGGCGCAGCAGCTGCTCGACGACTTCGGTGGCTTCAGCGGGCTCTTGCATGCCGGCGTGGCCGATCTGGCGTGCGTCAAGGGCCTGGGCCCGGCCAAGCGCGCCGAGATTGCTGCCGTGCTGGAGATCGCGCGCCGTTCGCTGCTGCAGGAACTGGCGCAGCGGCCGGTGTTCGACGCCCCCGAGGCCGTCAAGCACTACCTGCGACTCAAGCTCGCGCCCCTGGGCCATGAGGTCTTCGCGGTGCTGTTTCTCGACGCCCAGCACCGCCTGATCGCGATGGAGGAAATGTTCCGGGGCAGCCTGACCCAGACCAGCGTCTACCCGCGCGAGGTCGTCAAGCGCGGCCTGGAGCTGGGCGCGGCCGCCGTGATCCTGGCCCACAACCACCCCTCCGGCGTGGCCGAGCCCTCGCGGGCCGACGAGCTGATGACCCAGGGGCTGAAGTCGGCGCTGGCGCTGCTGGACATGCGGGTGCTGGACCATTTCGTGGTGGGCAGCGCCGAGGTGATCTCGATGGCCGAGCGGGGCTTGCTGTGATGAATGGCAAGTCGCTGCGCAGCCTGCAGGATCTCAAAAGCCTGCAGCAAGAGCTGGCGCTGGCGCGTCGGCTGGCCGAGGAGCGCGCCGAACGGGCGGCCGCGCAGGCGCGGTTGCTGGACCAGGAGCGGCGCATCTTCGAGCTGACGGTCGGCGATGTCATCGCGCTCAAGCCGACGCAGCAGCGGGTGCTGCACGAGCGCCGCCCCCCTGCCCCGGAGCCGCTGCAGCGCGAGGCCGACGAGCGGCTGGCGCTGCAGCAGGCGCTGTCGGACGATTTCGATGTCGACACCCTGCTGGAGACCGACGAGACCCTGTCCTTTCGCCGCCCCGAGATCAGTGCCGAGGTGGTGCGCAAGCTGCGCCGCGGCCACTGGGCCCTGCAGGCGCAGATCGATCTGCATGGCCTGCGCCGCGATCAGGCGCGCGAGGCCCTGGGCGGCTTTGTGCACGAGAGCGCGCGGCGCGGCCTGCGCTGCGTGCGTGTCGTCCACGGCAAGGGTAATGGCTCGCCGGGCCGCGAGCCGGTGCTGAAGGCCAAGGTCAGGCGCTGGCTGGTGCAGAAGCAGGAGGTGCTGGCCTTTGTGCAGGCGCGGGCCAGCGATGGCGGCAGCGGGGCGCTGATGGTGCTGCTGCAACAGGCCGGCTGATCAGAAGCCGATCAGATATTGCGCATCCAGTCGGCGGTGCCCATGAACGACTCGGTCAGGCGCTGCTGCAAGGCAGGATCGAGCTCGCACTCGGCCATCGCCTGCGCCATGCAGGCCACCCATTGGTCGCGCTCGGCGATGCCGATCTTGAAGGGCATGTGGCGGGCGCGCAGGCGCGGGTGACCGAAGCGCTCGATGTAGTGGTCGGGCCCACCCAGCCAGCCGCACAGAAACCAGAACAGCTTGTCGCGCGCGCTGTCCAGGCCGCCCGGATGCGCGGCGCGCAGCTGGGCATAGCCGGGCTCCAGGTCCATCAGGTCGTAGAAGCGGTCGACCAGGCGGCGCACCGCCGCCTCGCCGCCGACCCACGCGAAGGCCGTGGCCGGGGTGTTGTCGGAGTCCATCACGCCCTCAGCCGAGCAGTTTCAGCGCCAGTGCCTTGATGCCCTGGGCCGCCTCGCTGCCCGGGAAATGCTCGAGCAACAGCTGGCGCTTGAGCACCGCCTGGCGCACCGAGACATCGTTCCTGACCTCGCCCTGCAGCTCCAGCTTGAAACTCTGGCCGGGGATGGCGGCGACAAAGCGTTGCAGCACCTGCTGCAGCTGGCCGCAAATCATCTTGCCCTCGCCGGCACGCGAGGCCTGGTTGACGACCAGGCCCACATGGCGGCGGTCCTGCTGGGTGGCCAGCACCTTGATGGTGGCGTAGGCGTCGGTCAGCGAGGTCGGCTCGGGCGTCGCCACCACCAGCACATCGCTGGCCAGCGAGACCGCAAACAGCACCACATCCGAGATGCCGGCGCCGGTATCCAGCAGCACCCCGTCGAAGCGCGGCTTGACCAGCTCGACGATGGGGAGGAGCTTGTCGCGCACCTCGGGCGTCAGCCGCGAGTACTCGACCATGCCCGAGCCGGCCAGCAGCACCGAGAAGCCGCCGGGCGCCGGCAGGATGGCCTGGTCCAGCGTGGCCTTGTCGGTGAAGACGTCGTGCAGGGTCAGCTTGGGGTGCAGGTTCAGCACCACATCCAGATTGGCCAGGCCCAGGTCGGCGTCCAGCACCAGCACCTTCTGGCCGCGGGCGGCCAGCGCGGCGGCCAGATTGGCCGTGACGAATGTCTTGCCCACGCCTCCCTTGCCGCTGGTGACGGCCAGCGTGCGGGCACCCGGGCGCAGCCTGGCGCCGGACGGGTTTGCAGCAGGTGTTGTTGTATTCATTCACTATCCTGTTGCGTTACAGCGAACAACATGCCTTTTTCCTCGGCACTGACCAGGGAGTCGGTTTGCGGCTCCAGGCAGGCGCGGTTGCGGCCTTCGGCCTTGGCCCGGTAGAGCTGGCGATCGGCCCGCTCTATCCACAGCAGGGACGAGGAACGCACCCATTGCGGTGCAAAAGCACCGCCTAGGCTGACCGTGACCTGCAGCATCTGGCCCGTTGCCACCTCGACTTTCTGCTCGGCCACGCGCTCGCGCAGCCGCTCGGCCACAGTCGCGCCATAGGTGCTGGGGCAGTTGGGCAAGATGATGGCGAACTCTTCGCCGCCGACCCGTGCCACCGTGTCCATCGGCCGCACCGTCTGCGCGATGCTGCGCGCTACCGCCTGTATCACCATATCGCCGGCCACATGGCCGTAGCTGTCGTTGACGGCCTTGAAATGATCGATATCCACCATCAGCAGCAACGCAGGCTCGCCCGAGCGCGCAACCCGATCGACCTCGCGCGACAGCGACATCTCGAAGCTGCGGCGGTTGACCAGGCCGGTCAGCGCATCCTTGCTGGAGAGATCGCACAGCGCGTCCAGCAGGCCTTGCAACCATTCGGCGCTGTAGGGCTCGGCCTCGGGCAGCAAAGCGCCGGCCTGCTGCAGCAGCTGCAAGGCCAGGTCAAGCTGCAGATCGCGAGCATCGATCAGCGAAGGGGGGTGTAGGCTTGAGTCCAAGAGGCTCCCGAAGGTGTGGCGGCAGTCTAGCAGGGGGGTTATCCCGAAGAGGGGCGGAAATAGTGAGGGGTTCACCCGGCTGTTCACACTATCTTGGGCACTGGCCACCACAGACACTGGCGGCGGATGCAAAATCAATCCAGCGTGCGCGGTGCGCACAAAACCAATGACAACCATGGCCGCTTCACCCAATAACGCCTCATCCACCGAAGCCATCGACCATGAGTTCAATTTCAGCCGCGCTGACTTTGACCGGGTGCGCCCGCTGAGCTATAAACACGCCGGCATCAGCCTGCACGACGGCATGCATGCAATGGTTTACAGCCGGCTCTCGCGCCGGCTGCGCGACACCGGCCACCGCAGCTTCGCCAGCTATCTGCAGTGGCTGGAGGCGGCCACCGGCCCGCAGGCGGACCAGGAATGGCAGGAGTTCGTCAACTGCCTGACCACCAACCTGACCTCCTTTTTCCGCGAAGACCATCACTTCCATGCGCTGGCCGAGGACCTGAAGCCACTGGCCGGCAAGCCGCTGCGCATCTGGTGCTGCGCCGCCTCGACCGGCGAGGAGCCTTACTCGATCGCAATCAGCTGCAGCGAAGCGCTTGGCAGCAGTGCCTCGGTGCAGATCGTTGCCAGCGACATCGACACCAATGTGCTGAACACCGCGCGGCGCGGCGTCTATACCGCCGACGCCCGCGGCCTGTCGCCGCAGCGCCTGAAGAACTTCTTCATGCGCGGCACCGGCGCCAACGAGGGCCGCATCCGCGTCAAGCCCGAGTTGCAGAAATGGATAGAGTTCCGCAGCCTGAACCTGATGGACCAGCAATGGTCGCTGGGCGACCCCTTCCAGATCGTGTTCTGCCGCAATGTGATGATTTATTTCGATGCGCCCACGCAGCGCAAGGTGCTGGAGCGCATCCACCGGGTCATGAAACCCCATGGCCTGCTGTTCGTCGGCCATTCGGAGAATTTCACCGAGTCGCGCGATCTGTTCCGGCTGCGCGGCAAGACGATCTACGAAAAGGTCTGAGCGCGCGCCGCTCAAGAACTCCCCACCCTGGCCGATAAAGAATGATGAGCACGCCCCAGACCCAAGCCGGCAACGCCGGTGTGATCTCCAGCGGTGCAGGCGCGGCGCGCGTGGCGCAACTGAAGGCGCAGACGCGCAAGCAGGGCGAAGCCTCGTTCTTCTTCTACGACGCCCACTTCAAGAATGCGGCGGTCAAGATCCTGCCCGGCGAGTATTTCGTCGACAACGAAGACATCCTGGTGATGACCACGCTGGGCTCCTGCATCGCCGCCTGTCTGTGGGACCGGCATGCGATGGTCGGCGGCATGAACCACTTCATGCTGCCCGAGGGCGCCGGCGACTCGGGCCGCTACGGCTCGTTCGCGATGGAGTTGCTGATCAACGAGATGATGAAGCGCGGTGCAGCCAAGAGTCGGATGGAAGCCAAGATCTTTGGTGGCGGCGCGGTGATTGCCGGCATGAACACCATCAATGTCGGCGAGCGCAACACCAATTTCGTGATCGACTATCTGAAGACCGAGCGCATCCCCATCGTCTCCAAGGACGTGTTGGACGTCTATCCGCGCAAGGTCTGCTTCCTGCCGCACAGCGGCAAGGCCATGGTCAAGCGCCTGGCCCCCACCAATACCGATGCGCTGGTCCAGCAGGACCGCGCCGCCGCCCAGAAGGCTCAGCCGGTGGTCGCCACGGGCGGCTCCGTCGATCTGTTCTGAGCTCGCGACCCCGAGGAGAAGTAAATGGCCAAGACCAAAGTGGTGGTGGTGGATGATTCGGCGCTGGTGCGCTCCATCCTCACCGAGATCATCAATCGCCAGTCCGATATGGAGTGCATCGGCGCCGCCGCCGACCCGCTGGTGGCGCGCGAGATGATACGTAACCTGAACCCGGACGTCATCACGCTCGATGTCGAGATGCCCAAGATGGACGGGCTCGACTTCCTGCAGCGGCTGATGCGCTTGCGGCCGATGCCGGTCGTGATGGTGTCGACGCTGACCGAGCGCGGCGCCGAGGTCACGATGAAGGCGCTGGAGCTGGGGGCGGTGGACTTTGTCGCCAAGCCAAAAATCGGTGTGGCCGACGGCATCCGCCAGCTGGCCGACGACATCACCGACAAGATACGCATCGCGTCCAAGGCCCATATCCGTCGGGCACCGGCCGCCGCCGCGCCGACGGCCGGTGGCGCGCCGGCGGCGCCGGCCAAGCCGGTGACGATGGCCAGCCTGGGCCGCATGTCGACCGAGAAGATCATCTTCATCGGCGCCTCCACCGGCGGCACCGAGGCGACCAAGGACGTCTTGATCAATCTGCCGGCCGACTGCCCAGCCGTCGTGATCACCCAGCACATGCCGCCGGGCTTCACCAAGAGCTATGCGGCGCGGCTGGACGGCCTGTGCCGCATCCGCGTCAAGGAAGCGCAGGACGGCGAGCGCATCCTGCCCGGCCACGGCTATATCGCGCCGGGCGGCTTCCATCTGAGCGTCGAGCGCTCGGGCGCCAACTACATCGCCCGCGTGCAGGACGGCGAGCCGGTGAACCGCCACAAGCCCTCGGTCGAGGTGCTGTTCCATTCGGCGGCCCGCGTGGTCGGGCCGAACGCGCTGGGCGTGATGCTGACCGGCATGGGCGCCGACGGTGCCAAGGCGATGAAGGTCATGAAGGACGCCGGCTCCTACAACTTCGTGCAGGACGAGGCCACCTGCGTGGTGTTCGGCATGCCGCGCGAGGCGATCGCCGCCGGCGCGGCCGACGAGGTGCTGCCGCTGCAGCAGATCGCACCGCGCCTGATCGAGCGCCTGCGCAGCACCTCGGGCATGTCGCTGAACCGGGTTTGACCGGCGCTGCGCTCAGGCGTCGAGAAACAGCGACTGCAGATCGCTCAGGAAGTCAAAGCCGCGCGCGGTCGGCGTCAGCCGTGCCGGGTCGGCTTCGAGCAGGCCCTTGGCACGCGCCTGCTCCAGCGCCTTGGCGATGCTGGACGGCGGCAAGCCGGTGCGCTCCAGGTACTGCGTCAGCGGCACGCCCTCGCGCAGGCGCAGCGCATTGAGCATGAACTCGAAGGGCAGCTCGCGGCGGCCGACCTCGTTTTCATTCGATACCGCCTGGCCCTCGGCGGCCTTGGCCATATAGGCGGCCGGCTCGCGCCAGCGCACCTGGCGCAGCACGCGGTGCGGGAAGCTCAGCTTGCTGTGCGCGCCGGCACCTATGCCCAGATAGTCGCCGAACTGCCAGTAGTTCAGGTTGTGGGCGCAGCGGTGCGTCGGCTTGGCATAGGCCGAAACCTCGTAGCGCTCCATGCCCAGCGCGCCGGTGCGTGCGGTGATCAGGTCCAGCATCTCGCTGGCCAGATCGGGGTCGGGCAGCTGCTCGGGCGGCCGCGTCGCGAACACCGTGTTCGGCTCTATCGTCAGGTGATAGACCGACAGATGTGGCGGCGCATAGGCCAGCGCGGTATCGAGTTCGAGCGCCAGCTCGTCCAGGCTCTGGCCCGGCAGCGCATACATCAGATCGATATTGAAGGTCTCGAAGCAGTCGGCCGCCTCGGCAATCGCGGCCTTGGCCTGGTCGGCGTTGTGCACGCGGCCCAGGGCCTTCAGCTTGGCATCGTCAAAGCTCTGCACGCCGATCGACAGCCGCGTCACGCCGGCCTCGCGAAAGCCCTTGAAGCGGTCACGCTCGAAGGTGCCCGGGTTGGCCTCCAAGGTGATCTCGCAGCCGGGCTCCAGCGGCAGGCGGGCGCGCAGGTCCGAGATCAACTCGGCAATCTGCTCCGGCGCGAACAGGCTGGGCGTGCCGCCGCCGATGAAGATGCTGACGACCGGGCGGCCCCAGATCAGCGGCAGCGCCGCCTCGAGATCGGCGCGCAGGGCCGCCAGGTACTCGCGTGCCGTCTCGGCCGGCAGTTCCTTGCCGCCCTGCCATTCATGCGAGTTGAAATCGCAGTAAGGGCATTTGCGCAGGCACCAGGGCAGGTGCACATAGAGCGACAGCGGCGGCAAGGCGGCCAGGCTCAGGGTGCCAGGGCGCATCAGCTTGATCACATCAGCCATCGCGTCAGCCCAGGTGCCAGCTCTCGCGCATCTGCGTCGCCAGATCGGCGGCGGCCAGGGCCCGGTGGCTCAGCGCGTTCTTCTCCGCCGCGCTGAGCTGTGCGACGCTGCGGCCCAGCGAGGGGATGAAGAGCAGCGGGTCATAGCCGAAACCGCCCTCGCCGCTCAAGGCCGGCAAGACCTGACCCTGCCAACGCCCCATCGCGATCAGCGGCTCGGGATCCTGCGCCGAGCGCACCGCCACCAGCGCGCAGACAAAACGGGCCGCGCGCTGCTCGACGCCGGCCAGCTGCTCCAGCAGCACGGCATTGTTCTCGGCATCGCTCTTGGGTCGGCCGAACAGCGTCGCATAGCGGGCCGACAGCACGCCCGGCGCGCCACCCAGAGCCTCGACCGCCAGGCCCGAGTCGTCGGCCAGGGCCGGCAGGCCGCTGAGATTGGCCGCATGGCGGGCCTTGGTCAGCGCGTTCTCGACGAAGCTGTCGAAGGGCTCATCGGCCTCGGGGATGCCCAGGCTGCCCTGCGTGACGAGTTCGACGCCCAGCGGCGCGAACAGCGCCTGCAGCTCGGCGAGCTTCTTGGCGTTGTTGGACGCCAGCACGATCGTCTTCATGCCGCCAGCGCCGCCTTCTGTGCGGCCAGCAGCTCGCGGATGCCCTTCTCGGCCAGGTCGAGCAAGGCGTTCATCTCGGCGCGGGTGAAGGCCACGCCCTCGGCCGTGCCCTGCAGCTCGACAAAGCCGCCAGCCCCGGTCATCACCACATTCATATCGGTGTCGCAGCTCGAATCCTCGGTGTACTCGAGGTCCAGCAGCGGCCGGCCCTCCAGCATGCCCACCGAGATTGCGGCCACCGCGTCCTTGATGGGCGAGGTGCTGATCTTGCCCTGGCCGATCAACCAACTGACCGCGTCATGGGCGGCCACATAGGCGCCGGTGATCGCGGCGGTGCGGGTGCCGCCATCGGCCTGGATCACATCGCAGTCCAGCGAGATGGTGCGCTCGCCCAGCAGCTTCAGGTCGAACACGCAGCGCAGCGAGCGGCCGATCAGGCGCTGGATCTCCTGGGTGCGGCCGCTTTGCTTGCCGCGCGCGGCCTCGCGGTCGCCACGGCTATGGGTGGCGCGCGGCAGCATGCCGTACTCGGCGGTGACCCAGCCCTCGCCGGAGCCGCGCTTGTGCGACGGCACTTTTTCCTCGACCGAGGCGGTGCACAGCACCTTGGTCTCGCCGAACTCGACCAGCACCGAGCCCTCGGCATAGCGGGTGTAGTGGCGCGTCAGGCGCACGGGGCGCAGCGCATCGGCCGCGCGTCCGGCGGAGCGCGGCGCGTCGTTGATCTTGCTCATCGAAAATCCTTCAGGTTCTACTTTTGCTTGGAGGCGCTGCGCTGCCGGGCCTGGGCAATGGCCTCGTTGATCTCGCGCACCGATCGGTCGATCTCGGCCTCGTCCAGCTCGCCGCTCTTGCGCTCCTGCGCCTGGAGGGCGGCGGCCGCAGCCTGTATTGTCGAGGCGAAGCCCTCATCGCCGAGGTCCTGGGTGGAGATGGCGCCCTCGGGCTCATCCTCGCCCTCCCATTCGACGGCCAGCGCGGTGACATTGTCGCAGCGCGGCCCGCCATTGCGCAGCGCCTGCTCGACCAGCTCCGGCACCGCATCGGCAATCGGCAGTGCGGCCAGCTGCGTCACCAGCTCCGGGTCGCCCACCGTGCCCCACAGACCGTCGGAGCACAGCAGCAGCCTGTCCCCCGGCTCCAGCGCCAGCGGCCCGCTGATGTCCACCATCGGCTTGCCCGGGCTGCCCAGGCAGGTGAACAGCACATTGCGATTGAAGCGCTCGGCCCCGCTCGCGCTGCGGCCCAGCGCCTCCTGCAGCTCGGAATAGGAGTGGTCGCGGGTACGGGCGATCAGATGGCCGGCGCGCACCATATAGAGCCGCGAGTCGCCGCAATGGGCCCAGAACACATAGCCCCCCTGCAGCACGCAGGCGACCACGGTGGTGCGCGGCGTGTCGCCCAGGTTCTTGTCGGTGCCGTAGCGCAGCAGGGTCTGATGCGCGATCAGCACCGCGTCTTGCAGAAAGCGCGCCGGGTCGGCCAGGGTCGGCTTGGCATCGCGCTGGAACATCGCCGCCAAGGTCTGCAAGGTGATCTGCGCGGCCACCTCGCCCTCGGGGTGGCCACCCATGCCGTCGGCCAGCGCGAACAGGCCGGCCTCGCGGGTGTAGCAGTAACCCATGCGGTCTTCGTTCTTCTCCCGGCCCCCGCGTCGGCTGACCTGGTAGATGCCGAATTTCACGCCTTCGCCCCGGTCTTGAGATTCTCGAGCTGCAGCTTCAAGCGTTCGCTGAAGCTCAGCTTGGTGTAGCGCCTCTCGGTCTCACGGGCCAGTTCCTTTTGCAGCGCGAACACGCTTTGCGGCCGCGACAAGGGGTCCAGCGACATGCACCACTCCGTCACCTCGATCAGGTTGTCGGAATAGACATTGCGCAAGCGCGACAGGCTCAGCGCCAGCCGGTCCTTCTCCAGGCGCTGCGGCGCATCGTTGGGCGGATAGCCCTGCATGCCGGCGTAAATGCAGGCACCGATCGCGTAGATGTCGGTCCAGGGGCCCAAGGAGCCATCGCGGCGGTACATCTCGGGCGCGGCGAAGCCGGGCGTGTACATGGGCCGGATGAAATTGCCTTCCTTGCTCAGCACCTCTCGCGCGGCGCCAAAGTCCAAGAGCACGGCCTTGTTGTCATTGGTGATGAAGATATTGGCCGGCTTGATGTCCAGGTGCAGCATCTTGTGCTGATGGACGATGCGCAGGCCGCGCAGGATCTCGTCGTAGAGGCTGCGGATGGTTGACTCGCGGAACACCTTGTCGCGCTTGAGGTCGCGGGCGGTGACGATGAAATCCTGCAAAGTGTCGCCCTGCAGATAGTTCATCACCATATAGACGGTTTCGTTCTCGCGCAGGAAGTTCAGCACCGAGACCACGCTGGGATGCGAGATCTGCGCCAGCGAGCGGCCTTCCTCGAAGAAGCTGCGCAAGCCGAGTCGGTACAGCGGCTGCTTCTCGGGCTTGACGCGCGGCGTCAGTTCTCCGGGCGAGCGCTCGGCCAGGCTGGAAGGCAGGTATTCCTTCAGGGCAACGAGGTGGTGCTCGGGGTCTTCGGCCAGATAAACAACACCGAATCCGCCTGCTGCCAGCTTCTTGATGATCTGGTAGCCCCCTACCACCGTACCCGCAGGCAAGGGCGCCGGTTTCGGCTTTGACATAATCGCGTTTTGATTGCTACACCGATTGCGAGATGCCAGTCTACAGCATGACGGGTTATGCCAGCGCCAGCTCGCAACCCTCTTCCCACAGTGAAACCGGCACTCAAACCGGCGCGAGCGTGACGGTTGAACTCCGATCGGTCAATGGGCGTTTTCTCGACCTTGGCTTTCGCATGCCCGAGGATTTGCGCGGCCTGGAGCCGGCGCTGCGCGAGCTGCTGACCGCAGGATTGAAGCGCGGCAAGGTCGAGATGCGCATCAACACCCAGCGCGAGGGTGACAACACCTGGCCCCAACCCCAGCCCGAGCAGCTCAACCGGCTGGCCCGCCTGGAGTCCACCGTGCAGGGCTGGCTGCCCAAGGCCCAAGGGCTGTCGGTGCACGAGATCATGCAATGGTGCAAGGGCGGCGGCGTCACCGAAAAACTGGACGAGGCCACCTTGGAGGCCGCGCGCCGCTGCGTGTCAGGTCTTGCCGAGGCGCGCGAGCGCGAGGGCGAGAAGCTGGTTGCCATCCTGATGGAGCGCATCGGCCGGCTGCGCGAACTGGCCACCCAGGCCGAGCCGCTGGTGCCGGCCGTGGTGCAACGCCAGCAGCAGCGCTTTCTGGAGCGCTGGCAGGAGGCCCTGGTCGCGACCGGTGCGGGCCAGAGCATCCCGGAAGACGCGCTGCGCGAGCGCGCCCTCAACGAGGCTGCCGCCTACGCGATCCGCATCGACGTGGCCGAGGAACTGGCCCGCCTGCGCGCCCATCTGGAAGAGATCGCACGGCTGCTGAAAAAAGGCGGCGAGATCGGCAAGCGGCTTGACTTCCTGATACAGGAGTTACATCGCGAAGCCAACACCCTGGGCTCGAAATCCGCCGCGCTGGAGCTGACCAATGTCTCGGTCGAGATGAAGGTGGCGATCGAGCAGATGCGCGAGCAGGTTCAAAACATTGAATAAGCAGGCTGATATGGAATACCCCGGCAATCTCTTCGTCGTCGCCGCGCCCAGCGGCGCCGGCAAATCCAGCCTGGTCAAGGCCTTGCTTGAACTCGATGCCAAGCTGGCCGTCTCGATCTCGCACACCTCGCGCGCGCCGCGCGGCCAGGAGCAGCATGGCCGCGAGTACTGGTTCATCACGCCCGAGGAGTTCCGCGCCAAGGTCGAGCACGGCGACTTCTTCGAGTGGGCCGAGGTGCATGGCAATCTCTACGGCACCTCGCGCGCCGCGATCGAGGCGCGCATGGCGGCCGGCGATGATGTCGTGCTGGAGATCGACTTCCAGGGTGCGCTGCAGATCAAGCAGCTGTTCCCCTATGCGGTGCTGGTCTTCATCCTGCCGCCGTCCTGGGAGGAATTGCAGCAACGCCTGAATCGCCGTGGCGACACCGAGGCCGCCGTGATCGAGCGGCGCATGGCCAATGCGCGCATCGAGGTGGCTCAGGCGCACCGCTTCGATTTCGTCGTCGTCAACGCAGTGTTTGACACCGCTGTTTTCGACCTGAAAGCTATCGTCCACGCACAAAGGTTAAAATACGCTGCTCAGCGCCGGAATCGCTCCGCCGTCTTCCGCGCTCTTGATCTTCCCTGAACCACCCGTACTGGAAACAAAATGGCCCGCATCACTGTCGAAGACTGTCTGACCAAGATCCCGAACCGCTTCCAGTTGGTGCTTGCCGCAACCTATCGCGCCCGCATGCTGAGCCAGGGCCACACGCCCAAGATCGAGAGCAAGAACAAGCCCGGCGTGACCGCGCTGCGCGAGATCGCCGCCGGCGAAGTGGGCATCGAGATGCTGCGCAAGGTGCCGGTCTAAGCCCTCGCTGCACCCGCAAAAAGGCGCCTCAGCAGTCCGTGTCAATACTCTGACGCTAAGCTGAAGGCCTGAAGACAATGCCCTGCAACGCAAGTTGCA
>NZ_JAQOWX010000239.1:0-2370 GCF_028462495.1 Paucibacter sp. XJ19-41 | reverse complement strand
GACCCGGGCCCGCCGCCGCTGGCCGCCACCGAGCGCAGCGCCGGCCTGCTGCGCGAGGTGCTGCCGGGCATGGCGGCGATCGCGCCGACACATCTGCTGTCGAACGGGCGCTACAGCGTCTCGCTGCGCGCCAACGGCGCCGGCAGCAGCCACTGGGGTCGCCAGGGCATCAGCCGCTGGCGTGACGATGCGCTGCGCGATGCCTATGGCAGCTTCTTCTATCTGCGCCGCCGGCCAGGCGCCGCGCCGGTCTCGCTGAGCCAGCACCCGGCGCCCGACCCGGCCGCGCAGTACCAGGCGCTGTTCCATGCCGACCGGGTCAGCCTGTCGGCCGACTGGCCCGATCTGCAAAGCCAGATCACGGTCTGGGTCAGCCCCGAGGACGATATCGAGTTCCGCCAGGTCGAGCTGCGCAATACCGGCGACAAGCTGCTGGAGATCGAACTGATCTCGGCCTTCGAACCGAGCCTGGCCGAGGCGCGCGCCGACGAGGCGCACCCGGCCTTCGGCAATCTCTTCGTGCGTGCCGAATGGCGGCCGGCCCAGCAGGCGCTGTGCTTCGAGCGCAAGCCGCGTTTGGCCACCGAGCGCGGCCTGCATGCCGCGCATTTCCTGACCCATACCGAGCATGCGCTGCTGGGCCTCAGCGGGCAGACCGACCGCGCGCTGTGGCTGGGCCGCAGCCGCGCGGTCAACCGGCCGCTGGCCCAGCTGCGGCCGCTGCCGGCCAGCGGTGACACGCTGGCGCTGGAGACCGGGCTGGACCCGGTCTGCGCCTTGGGCGTGAGTCTGCGCATCGCGCCGCATGCCAAGGCGGTGCTGACCTTCGCGACCGCGGCCAGCGACGATGCCGGCGTCCTGCATGCGGTGATCGACAAATACCACCAGCAAAGCCATGTGCAGCGCGCCTCGCTGATGTCGGCCACCTTGGCCGGCATCCGGCTGCGCGCGCTGCGCATCAGCCCCGAGCATTTCGCGGCGGTGCAAAGCCTCAGCACCGCGCTGCTGCTGAGCCTGACCCGGCCGCTGGCCCTGCCGGGCGTGTGTGACCGGCGCCTGCTGTGGCGCTTCGGCATCTCGGGCGACCGGCCGCTGATACTGGTGACGGCCGGCGTGATGGCCGGTGTGGGCCTGCTGCGCACGCTGGCCCAGGCGCTGCGGCTGTGGGCCTGGGGCGGGCTGGCCTGCGATCTGGTGGTGGTCAATGCCGAACCGGTGTCCTACCAGATGGCCTTGCAGCGCGAGATCGCCGCGCTGCGCGAGCGCCATGGCAGCGAGGGCAGCCATGCCCATGTCAGCACCAGCGCCAGCACCGGCTTCCATCAGCTGCGCGCCGAGGAGCTGTCGGCCGACGAGCTCAGCACCCTGCAGCAGCTGGCCCGGGTGCGCCTGCACGCCGATGGACGGCCGCTGCTGCACCATCTGCAGGTCTGGACCACCCAGCATGAGCAGGCGCTGGCGGCCCGCCAGGAGGTCTCGGCCTCGGCCCTGGAAGTGGCCAGCGGCGGCCCGGCGCAGCCGGCGCGCGGCAGCTTCGCCCAGGGCGGCGAGGAGTTCCGCTTTGAGGTCGATGCCGCGATGCGGACACCGCGACCCTGGATCAATGTGCTGGCCAACCCCGAGTTCGGCTGCCAGGTCTCCGAAGGCGGCGGCGGCCACAGCTGGGCGCGCAACAGCCGCATGAACCAGCTGACCGCCTGGTCCAACGATCCGCTGGCCGACCCGCCGTCCGAGTGGTTCCTGCTGCAGGATCTGCGCAGCCTGGAGGTCTGGAGCACGGCAGCCGGCGCCTGGGGCGACCAGAGCGTGGCCTACCGCGTCGCCCATGGTCAGGGCTACACCCGCATCAGCCACCGGCGCGGCGATCTGGAGGTCAGTGCACACTGGTGCGTCGACCCGCAGCTGGCCGTCAAGCAGCTGCAGCTGCGCATCACCAACCGCGGCGCCCAGCGCCAGCAGCTGCGCCTGATCGGCATCGCCGAATGGATGATGGGCGCGCAGCGCAGCGACCGCGGCACGGTGCACACCGCGCTGCACAGCCAGCGCCTGCCCGACGGCCCGGACGGCGCCTGCAAGCTCAGCGCGCTGCTGGCCACCCAGCCCGAGCGCTCCGGCGGCCTGGGCGAGGGCACGGCCTTTCTGGCCCTCGCCGGCCCGGCCGATGCGCTACCCGACTGGAGCTGCGACCGGCGCGAATGCTTCGATGCGCGCGGCCGGCTGGTGCTGCCCGATCATTTCGGCCAGCGCAGCGGCGCCGGCCTCGACCCCTGCGCGGCGCTGGCCGTCACGCTGGACCTGCCACCCGGCCAGACCGAGCAGCGGACCTGGCTGCTCGGCTGGGCCGAGACACCGGACGCCGCACGCCAGCTG
>NZ_JAQOWX010000238.1:444-2448 GCF_028462495.1 Paucibacter sp. XJ19-41 | reverse complement strand
CAAGCTGGCCAGCGTCAGCGACCTGCTCAGCGGCGCCCGGCGGGCGCCGCTGCCCGCGATCGATGTCTGGCAGCCGCTGGCGCTGCGCGGCGGGGCCGATGCCGAAACCCTGGACGCTGCCGAGCGCCGCATTCCGGCCCACTTCCAACACCGCGACCGTGTCGTCACCGCCGAGGACTACCGGCTGCTGGCGCGCGAGGCCCCCGGCGCGGCCGTCGGCCGGGTCGAGGTCTTGCCGCGCTTCAAGCCGCATGAGCGCCAGTCCGGTGTGCCCGGCGCGGTCTCGGTGATGGTGCTGCCGCAGCGCGACAGCGAGGACCAGAGCGCGCCGCTGCCGCGTGCCGACCGGCCGCTGCTGGAAGCCGTCCACGGCTTTCTGAACGAGCGCCGGCCGCTGGCCACCGAGCTCTATGTGATCGGCTGCGAGTACCGCGCGATCGGCCTGGCCGTCGCGGTGCAGATCCGCGCGGGTCATGCGCGCGAAGTCGTGCTGACCGAGGTGCGGCAGGCTTTGCGCCGCTATCTGTGGCCGCTGCCGCTGGACGCCTCGCCTTGGCCGGCCACGCCCGGCCAGGATGGCGGCTACCCGCTGGGCCGGCGCCTCGGGGATCGCGAGCTGGAGGTGGTCGTCGCGCGGGTCAGCGGTGTCGCCGGCGTCTCGCCGCTGCGCCTGTTCGAGCAGGGTGCCGATGGCGGCTTCACCGAGCTGCCCGGCGCCGGCAAGATCCCGACGACCCTGCTGCTGCAGCCCTGGCAGCTGCCGGAGCTGGTGGCGCTGGTCGTCATCGAAGGTGTCGATGCACCGGCCTCGCCCGAGTTGCCGCACAGCCCCTCCAGTGCCGAGCCTGCTCTCTTTCTGCCCGTCGTACCGGAGCTGTGCTGATATGAGCCCCCAGGTTCACCTTGTTCACTGCCCCCCGAGGGGGTGCTCAGCGCCCTTCGGGCGGCCGGGCGGGCACTGAGATGGACATCAACGGCCTTCGCAGCTTCGGTCTCGGCTTCGAGCCCCATGGTTTGAGGCCCTGGGCCGTGCCGCAGGACGATGGCAGCGTCGCCGTGACGATAGAGCCGGCGCCGCAGCATCGCCTCGGCGGCCTGCGCCTGGCCGGCCGGGCCAGCCCGCTGGCCTTGCAGGAGGACGTGGCCGATGTCGACGCGGTGCTGCTGCAGCCCTCGCTGGTGATCGACACGGTCGGCAACCATATGTGCTGGGACGGCGCGGCCCTGGTCTCGAACTCGCATCTGGCCGCCGCCCATGGGCTGGCGCCGCAGGCGCTGGCCTTGCCGCCCGAGGCGCTGCCGGTGACCGATATGACGCTGGGCGCCGACGATGTGCTGTACCTGCTTGCCAATGGGGCGCTGTGGCTGCTCGACCTGCGCGGCCGCTTTGCGCTGACCCGGCTGGCCGCGCCCGAGGTGCTGCAGCCGCAGCGCCTGGCTTCGGCCGCCGAGGGCGGTGTCTGGGTGCTGGACGTCGCCCAGGGTCGGCTGGCGCATCTGCGCGGCCTGCCGCTGTTCACCCGGCCGGTCCATCTGGAGCGCAAGCAGGACGCGCGGCTGGCCGCCTGCGATGCCAATCCCGATCCGCCGCAGTGGCGGCTGCTGCCCGATGCGGTGCCGGCCGACGAGAAGGCGCTGGCCCTGGCCAGCCATCGCGAGGGCGGGCTCTTGCTGCTGAGCCTGCGGCGCGCCGGCGGGGGCGTGCGCCTGCGCCGGCTGCTGGACGACGGCCGCCTGTCGCTGCCGCTGAGCCTGGCCGGGCCGCGCTTTGCCCACACGCTGGGCTGGTTCGACGGCGAGCAGATCGCGCTGGCCACACGCGGCCAGCTGCTGGGCGCCGACGGCCGACCGCGTGATCCCGGCGTCTGGCTCTACGCGCTGCCGGCCGCGCTGCGGCAACGCTGGCAACAGGCCTGCCGGGCCGGCCGCTTGAGCAGCGAGCTGCAGCGCCCGCTGCAGCCCCAGGGCGGCTACTACCCGCTGGCCGGCTGGACCGGCGGCCCC
>NZ_JAQOWX010000238.1:0-356 GCF_028462495.1 Paucibacter sp. XJ19-41 | reverse complement strand
GGCTACTACCCGCTGGCCGGCTGGACCGGCGGCCCCGTTGTCGCGGCGCGCCCCGGCTCTCGCCTGCACTACCCGGGCCGGGACGGGCCCGTGCCGGTGGCCCGCGTGGCGGGCATCACCCGCGCACGCTATGGCCTGGCGGCCAATAGCGAGCAGGCCCAGCTGCCCGGCGTCCGCGCCCGTGCCGCGGCCGGTCTGATCGACAGCGGCGACCCGGCCTGCGTCTGGCACCGCCTCTATCTGGAAGCCGCCGTGCCGCATGGCTGTGCGCTGCTGGTCTGGCTGGCGGCCGGAGAGCAAGGCGCGCCGGCTTTCACCGCGGGTCGCGCGGGCCAGGGGCCGCGCTGGGCGCCGCA
>NZ_JAQOWX010000237.1:0-2455 GCF_028462495.1 Paucibacter sp. XJ19-41 | reverse complement strand
TGCCGCCTGCTCGTACCGCTCGGCGATGAGGTCGTGCAGGTCTTCGTCGGCGGGAGCGCGCAGTGGCTTGAGTCCGAAGTCGTCAATGATGAGCAGCGGTACCCGTGCGAGCGTGGCGAGCTTGCGTTCGTAGGTGCCGGTGGCTCGCGCCGCGTTGAGGCTCTGCGTCAGCGCCGTGCACGTGGAGAAGACGACATCCACGCCTTGACGCACTGCGCAATGCCCCAGCGCCTGCGCCAGGTGCGACTTGCCGATGCCCGAGGGGCCAACGATGAGCACCGGCGCCTTCTCGTGCAAGTAGCGTCCGGTGGCCAGGTCGTGCACGAGGGCGCGGTTGAGCTTGGGCAAGCGCTCGAAGTCGAACTGCTCCAGCGTCTTGGAGGTGCGGAACTGCGCACGGCGCAGCCGCATCGAGAACTTCTTGGTCTCGCGCCGCGCGACCTCGTCGCTGATCAGCATGGCCAGGAACTCGGTGTAGGCGAGCTTGCCTTCGATGGCTTGGCGATTGCGCGCCTCCAGCGAGTCCAGGATGCCCGACAGGCGCAGCGCCTTGAGCTGCGGCGTGAGTTCGGGGATGGGGTTCGAGTTCATATTGGATCCTGGGTGAAGGCCATGGCATTGAAGAAGCCCCGCGCGCGCGTCCACGGCCTCGCCAGCCGCGTGCGCGAGGCACGGTTCAATGCAGCGTGCCGTCGGCGTCGAAGAGATCGGCGGCTGAACGCGTGAAGCGCGCATTGGCATAGGCCGCCGGTGTGTCGGGTGTCGTGATCGCTTGCAGATCGGCGCCGGTGGACAGGATGGTCTTGACGGTGCGCAGGTGCGGGCTGTCGTGGCACAGCGCGCGCTCGCAGGCCGTCTCCAGCCGCGGTGTGCCGTAGCGACTGGCCAGGCCGAGCACACCCTGTGCCGCCCGCAGCCGCTCACTGATGCGATCGCCCAGCAGCCGGGCGATCAGCTCCGTGCAGTGCGGTCCGACGTCAGCGGCACGCGTGAGGCACCAGTGTTTGTCGCGGGCGAAGAAGTCCTGCGCCTGAGGTGGCAGGTGATCGCGCTGCGTCATGCGCTGCCCCGGGCGCCGAGCACGCAGGTGTGTGCACACGTGGCGATAGTCTTCGTACAGCGCCACGACGGTGTCCGTCGCGCGCAGCCACAGCGCCTTGCTCGCCAGCACGTAGGGCGCGGAGTAGTAGCTGCGGTCGAACTGCACATGGCAGTCCCGGTGCAGGGTGACGCGATGCCACGCCCCCAGGTCCGGTGCTACCGACGGCAGCCGGCGCATCAACGGCTTCTCCAGCGCGAAGAGCACCAGCGGCTGCTCCAGCGTCGTGCCGTGCACGCGCCGGCCCGCCTCCTGCATCACCCACTGCTGCACCTGTGCGTTGAGGTCGGCGAGATCGCGGAATGTCCTCGTGGGCAGGAAGTTGCCTTTGACGTATTTGACCCCGGCTTCGACGATCCCCTTCTTTTGTGGATCATGAGGCGGACATGCGTCGATTTTGAAGCTGTACCCCTCAGCGCATTCGGCATAGGCGCGCTGCACCAGCGGGTCGTGTCGGCAGGCCTTGATGATGGCGCACTTGGCGTTGTCGATGATCAGCCGCTCAGGAACGGCATCGAACCATTCGAAGGCGCGGCGGTGGCAGCCGAGCCAGGTCGCCACCGTTTGGTCCCAGACGAACTCGACGTATTGGTGGCGCGAGTGGCACAGCGTCATCACGAAGGCCCAGGTGCGGCGTTCGGTGCCGTCCGGGTGGGTGAGCTTGGGGCCCGCGCCGAAGTCCACCTGCGCGGCCTCGGCGGGCGCGAACGACAGCCGCACGGTGACCTCGGGCGGCAGCGAGGCGCGCATGCCCTGCAGCATGCGCCGCACGGCCGAGTAGCTGCCGGTGAAGCCGTGCTCACGCTTGAGCGCGGCGCAGATCGCGCTGCCCTGCACACCGGCATCGAACCAGCGCTGCACGACCTCGCGCAGGGGCTCGACGCTGGACAACGTCGATGCGGCTCGCTTGCGCGGCGCCAGAGCCGCAGCGATGGCCGCGTCGTCGGGCAGTTCGTGCTCAGCGTCAAGCCAGCCTTGGGCCTGCGCCAGCCTTGCCAGCTCGGTGAGCTTGTCGCGGCCCAGAAGGCCGCTGCGCGCGATCTCTCGCGCGGTGTCGCCCGCGCGCAGTCGCACGAGCACTTGTCGGTACTGGAACATCTCGATCCTTCTGCGACCCACCTTGCTGCCCTCCGAGCCAAAAAGCTCGGACGGTAGCCGTGGGGTGGTGGAAGACTCGAGACACCCTTCGAGAAGCCGGCCGGTGGCCGATAAATGCCGATCACGCCGTGGCCGGTATATGCCGATCACGCGGTGGCCGGTAAATGCCGATCCCGGCCTGGCCGGTAAATGACGATCCTGACGAGCGCTATCTACCGGCTCAGGTGGCCGGTATATGCCGATCCTCGACTGGCCGGA
>NZ_JAQOWX010000236.1:0-2542 GCF_028462495.1 Paucibacter sp. XJ19-41 | reverse complement strand
CGGGGCCCTGGTGGGGCCGGCCCAGGTGGCCGGCCGGCTGCTGGAGTTCGGCCTGCTGCGGCGGCTCCATCCGCTGCTGTCGGCGCGGCTGGCGGCGCTGATGCATCCGATCGGCGCGGTCCTGCTGGCCGGCTTCGGCGCGCCGCTGGCCGCCGTGTTCGCGCTGCTGCATGGCGGCGGCAATGGCGTGCTGACGATTGCCCGGGGGACCTTGCCGCTGGCGCTGTTCGGTCCGCAAGGCTACGGCCACCGGCAGGGGCTGCTGGCGGTGCCGGCGCGCTTTGCCCAGGCGCTGGCGCCCTGGTTGTTCGGTCTGCTGCTGGCGCGCTGGGGCGCGCAGGCCATGTGGTTCTCGGCCGGGCTGGGGCTGATGGCCTTTGCAGCGCTGGCCGCGCTGAGTGCAGACCCGCCGCAGGAGGAACCGTGACTTTTGCCGACCTTGCGCGATCTTGTGTCGCCGGCCTGCCTGGTAATTGCCCGGGCTTGCTTCCATAGTTTGAACAAGGCGCCTGCGCGTTGTCGGCGGCGTCCGACGCCGGCCGGCGCTGCCCGCCGACAGCGCCGGACCGCCTCCCTGCCTACGATGGAGGCGTCTTAGCGAAGGAGTGCGGACATGACGGGCTCAGCAGCTTCTGCCTCGGTTGGCGCTTGTCGCTGCCTGATGGCTTGTCTTTGCGCCGCAG
This sequence comes from Paucibacter sp. XJ19-41, assembly GCF_028462495.1. Classification (NCBI taxonomy): domain Bacteria; kingdom Pseudomonadati; phylum Pseudomonadota; class Betaproteobacteria; order Burkholderiales; family Sphaerotilaceae; genus Roseateles; species Paucibacter sp. XJ19-41. The sequence goes on along the minus strand of NZ_JAQOWX010000236.1, from coordinate 1,859 downwards.
CCCTGGTTTCGCCGGCGTTGGCGCAGGATCTGTCCGAGAGGGTCGCGCTCGATGGCTCGGTACTCAGACTCAGCGTGAACCAGGGCGAGCCCTTGGCGACCAGCGGCGCGGCGCCGGCGCTGGGTCCCGGCGCCGGCACCTCGACCAGCGCGCGCCAGACCATGGTGTGGATGCGTCCTCGCGCGGGAGCGCTGGGTCTGGGCCTGGGCGTGGAGCAGCGCGAGGGCCTGCTGAGCGCGAACGGCGGCGTGCGCCAGGCCGGTCTGTTGCTGGGCGTCTCGCTCGCCACCGGGCAGCGCTCCGAACTGGTCCTGCAGACCCCGCTGCTGAACGCCTCTCGAACCGTGCCCGAGCCGGGGCTGGTGTCGGCCGACGAAGCCCGCCAGCTGCGCATGGGTCTGGTGTTCGACAGCCGCAAGCCCTACGAGGATTTGCGCCGCGGCGTGCGCGTCGAGCTCAGCGGCCAGACCACCGTGTCCTTCAAGCCGCGCGGCGGCCGCATCGGCGTCACGNCCGCAAGCCCTACGAGGATTTGCGCCGCGGCGTGCGCGTCGAGCTCAGCGGCCAGACCACCGTGTCCTTCAAGCCGCGCGGCGGCCGCATCGGCGTCACGGTGCAAAGCCGCTGGTGACACGGCCGCCAACCGGGCGTGCAACGGTCGGCCTTGTCCTACAGCAGGAAGCGGCGCGCCGATATAGCCGGCCCGGCCGGGCTCGACCAAGATCGGTGCATGGGCCATCGCGGTGGTGGCTCAGGCATTCATCAAGGAGCAGCCCCATGATCAGCAAACGCATAGGCATCGTCTCGGCCCTGCTGGCCGGCATCGCGCTGTGGCGCCGCCAGGCCCGCCGCCAGCAGCAGCACGCTGCGGTGGCCGGCAGCCCCGCCAAGCCCCAGGAAGTCAATACCTGGGAAGGCGAGGGTGGCGCCTTGCGCGGCAGTGGCAGCCAGCTCGGCCCGGCTCCCTCGCAATGAGCCCCGAACGCCCGCGCCAGCGCGACGTGAACGCGCTGTTTGCCGAGTTGCGCGCCGCCAATGAAGAGTGCTTCGATGCGCTGCGGCAAACGCCGTCCGAGAGGGTCGCGCAGGCGCAGCGCCAACTGCTGCTGGCGCTGCAACTGAGCTGGCGGCTGGAGGAGCTGGTGCTGCTGCCGGCGCTGCGCCGCAGCGGCCTCAATACCGCCGAGATCGAGCAGGAGATGCTGGTGCTGCGCGAGGCGGCCGACATGCTGGCTAGCGATGCGCTCGATGCCTCGGCCGCCCATATCGTGCTCGGCGCGATCGAGGGCATCGCGATGCTGCGCGCCAAGCGCATCGGCGCCGCGCTGGCCTCGGCGACCCAGGCCGGGCCGCTCGACAATGCCCGGCTCGCCGACGAATTCCAGCAGATGCTGGAGCGCTGGCGAGGCGAGCTGCGCGGCGATCTGCAGAGCCCGCCGGGCTCGCGGCCGCACTGAGACCCGGGGCTCAGCCGGCGCCGGTCCGCCCGGGCCGCCGAAGCAGCAGCAGTGCCAGCCACTGCGGCCGCCAGCTCAGCGTGAAGGCGATCAGCAGGGCCGCGCCGGCCAGGGTCATCACCCAGACCAGCGAGGCCATCGAGACATGGTCGACGCTCAGGCACAGCCCCAGCGAGCCCAGCAGGCCGGCGGCGCCCAACAGGCGCAGGCCGGCCACGGTGGCGGGCGTGAGCGGCCTGGCGCCGCACACCTGCTGCCAATGCACCTCCATGGCCAGCGCCAGCCAGCCCAGGCCGGCCACGGTGGCGGCCAGCGCCGCCAGCAGCATCAGGGGCTCACGCATGGGCGGCCTCCGCCACAGGGCTGCTGCTGGCCAGGCGCGCGCGTCGGCCGAGCCGGCGC
>NZ_JAQOWX010000235.1:0-2573 GCF_028462495.1 Paucibacter sp. XJ19-41 | reverse complement strand
ACGCGCTGGTCAGGCCGCGACCGTCTGACTTAAACCAACTAGCCTCCTCGGAAACCGGGGCGCTTCATGTTGAAGACGAAGTCATACGCCCAGACCATGTTGGCCTTGAACGGTGTGTGGATGCGTGGCCGCACGGACGCGATGCGCTTGCGCGGGCGCTTCCTGGGCACCAGCAAGCCAGCTTGGCGCCACAGGCGATGCGTTCGCGACCAACTCAGCTCGAAGCCTTTGCGGCGCAGGAACACGCGAATGCGCCGATACGGAATCGTCCCCCATCTCTGTTGTCGTTGTTAAATGAAATATTACCTAGAGGCGCGCTCCATCCCCTGCAAGCAGCAGTCCATCGAGGACAAGCATCAGGCTTTCTTTTCAGGAATTCTTGACCTGCCGTCGCCCTGGGGATCCAAGTCCATCCCCAAGCTGCCGCCCATCGGCGGCAACCTGAGTGTGGGGGTGGGCGCCAAAGAGTTTGCCGGCCCTGGGTTGAAGGGCAGCGTCCACTACAGCTTTCGAGGCCTGGACGCCGACAGCGCCTATGCCGACGACTTCATCAACCTGGCCTTCAATCCTAGGAAGATCGACTATCAGCAGCTGGTCGAGCAGATCTTCATCAAGTACGTACAGGCGATGAATGCCTACTTCGCGGAGATCTCGGACGACGAGTTCATCTTCCAGGACTACGACGAAAGAAAGCGTCTGAAGATAGATGCGCGACATGGCCTGTATCGAATCCCCGCCGTCCTGTATGCGCGCGATGATTTCTGTCGTCGCGCACTCGGTCTGGGCGCCGCGGAGGTGCAGGCGCGTTTGAATGATCGGGTCGCGACCAGCGAGCTGATCCAGGGTGGTGTCTTGATCGTGCTCTCCCGCGATGTCCTGACCGCGCCGGAGATGGATGCCTTGTCCACCAAGGCCAAGAGCGCGCTGGCTAGCTGATTCAGTCCGCCAACTCCAACCTGTTGGCGTCGACTGAAATTTGACCCACCGGGGGTGCGGACGATTTCTTGGACTGGTTAAACGGCGATCCCCAGGCTTTGCGGTGCTTGGCGGGACTGCGGAAGCCGAGTGAGCTCTCGATCCGTACGTCGTTGCACCAGCGGCACGCCATCCCGCAGCCACGTGTCGATGAGGTCATTGTTGTTGAGGTCTTCGGCGCGTCTCCGGGCGTCTGCTGCGATGACAGCTTCGACTTGTTGCTGGGCTTCGATCCTGGCAGCCTTCTTTGCGTCGTTCGGGTTGATGCCAGCCTTGACCTTGTTGCAGGCATCGTCGCGATGGCGGCGGATGACTTCGAGGCTTTTGCCGGGCCAGGAGCCGCACTGATACCAAGAGACCCTGCCACCTCACTTGAACGCAAAGCGAAAGCGGACCGCCACTGCGTCTTCGTTTGTGACTCGGAATTCCCCAGTCAAGCCATCGCTGTCAGCTATGATGTCGCCTTTCCAGTCCAGCGGGATTGCCCGCAGTTCTGTGATTGTCCAGCGCCGGCCCTTGCCGGATTTTGGGTAGCGAGTCGTCATCGGCGGTTCGAGCTCCAGATTCCTTCACAGGTCTGCGTTCTGCCAGGGGTAAACCGTAGGGTAAACCGTGAGCGGGACTTTGTGGAATTTCTTGAAATGTCGCGGGACGGGGGAAGAGAGTTAAGTTGTTGAAGTGTAAGGGATTTTTGGTCTTGGTAGGTCTCGCGCAGTGCCCCTAGGTTCGATGGATAGGTACTTTGGGAGCAGAGGGTCGCGAGTTCGAATCCCGCCGCCCCGACCAAGATTTCTCTGCATCATCGGCACCTCTGCCCGTAGCTCAACTGGATAGAGCAGCTGCCTTCTAAGCAGCAGGTCGGGGGTTCGAGTCCCTCCGGGCAGGCCAAATCCGGCCCTCACAAAGCCCCACAACATTGCAAGCCGCCCAGTGAATCATGCACTTGGCGGCTTTTTGCTTGGATCGTCTGCCGACGACCATGGATCGCAGCCCGTCTTGCCATCCTTGCCTCGGCTGTATTCAGCCAGCCCACTGCACTTCTCCGTACCGTCTTCGGCGAACGTTGCAACGATGACGTGGCCGCCCGGCTTGACGGGACGCAGGACCGCATTGACGTATGCGTCACGCTCTTCGGGTGTCGGCGAAACGAACACGCTAGCGGGATCGTAGAGCGATTGCTGCCAGGGGGTGATGGCCGGCGTTTGCCGACATCATGCCGCTGACACGATTTGGTTCCGCCCGGCCTGCTTGGCCCGATACAGCCTGCGGTCCACGAGGTCGATNTTGCCGACATCATGCCGCCGACACGATTTGGTTCCGCCCGGCCTGCTTGGCCCGATACAGCCTGCGGTCCACGAGGTCGATGAAGGGGGATGAGTCTTGGCCGGCCGCCGGGATCGTGGTGCCCACACCCATGCTGACCGTGATCAACTGGCCCAGTGGCGAGTTCTCGTGCGGGATCTGGGCCTTGAAGATGGCTTGTCGGCAGCGCTCGGCAACGGCAGCGGCGGCGGCCTCGTCGCTGGCGGGTAGCACCAGGACGAACTCCTCGCCACCGTAGCGGGCAAGAAGATCACGTGGGCGGTTTGCGGCGGCAG
>NZ_JAQOWX010000234.1:0-2603 GCF_028462495.1 Paucibacter sp. XJ19-41 | reverse complement strand
AGCGCTGGGTCCCGTGAAGGCGCACCGCGTAGCGCTGCGCCGCGCGAGGGTGCCCCCCGCAACGCAGCACCCCAAGGCCAGCGCCCCTCGGGCAATGGCGGTGGCGCTCGCCCCGCTGCGGCCAAGCCGGCCGGCTCGCGTCCCGCAGGTGGCGGCGGCCGCAACCCGGGCGGCGCACGCCTGACCCAGACCAAGCGCTGAGCCCCGGCTCAGGCCCAACAAAGCCCGGCTCAAGCGCCGGGCTTTTTTTCGTCCCGACACTTGAGATGCATCAAGATGACCCGACCCTGCCGGTGCTGGAATCGCCCCGGACAGAGCCAGATCGGGAGACATGATGAAGCTGACCTTCCTCGGCGCGGCCGACGCCGTCACCGGCTCACGCCATCTGCTGGACATCGGCGAGCAGCGCCTGCTGCTCGATTGCGGCCTGTTCCAGGGCTACAAGACCTTGCGCGAGCGCAACTGGGCGGGCTTCGGCGTCGCGCCGCACAGCGTCGACGCGGTGCTGCTCTCGCATGCCCATCTGGACCACAGCGGCTATATACCGGCCCTGGTGCGCAAGGGCTTCAAGGGCCAGATCTTCTCGACCGGCGCGACCCGCGATCTCTGCGAGGTGCTGCTGCTGGACAGCGCCAAGCTGCAGGAAGAGGACGCGCGCCGCGCCAACCGCTTCCACACCTCGCGCCACGAGACCGCGCTGCCGCTCTACTCGGCCGCCAACGCCAAGAAGGCGCTGGCCCATTTCGTCGGCCTGCCGCGCGACGGCCGGCTGCGCCTGGGCGCCGCCGAGATCCGCTTCACGCCGGTGGGCCATCTGCTGGGCGCCTCGGCCATCAGCGTCACGGCCGCCGGTCAGACCCTGGTGTTCTCCGGCGATCTGGGGCGCAGCAACGATCTGCTGATGCCGCCGCCGCAGACCGTCGAGCAGGCCGATGTGCTGCTGGTCGAGTCGACCTATGGCAACCGCGTCCACCCGCCCGAGGATGTGCAGGCCCGGCTGGCGCAGATCATCCGCAGCACGCTCAAGCGTGGCGGCAGCGTGCTGCTGCCCAGCTTCGCGGTCGGCCGCGCCCAGGCCCTGCTGCTGGTGCTGCAGCGCCTGCGCGCCGCCGGCGAGCTGCCCCATGACATTCCCATCCTGCTGGACAGCCCGATGGCCACGCTGGCGACCGACATCATCGTCAAGCACGCCAAGCTGCTGCGCATCGGCCTGCGCGAGGCGGCGCGGCTGTGCGAGGGCGTGAGCCTGATCGCCAAGCCGGCCGACTCGCTGAAGGCCGCCACCCGCGCCATCACACGGCCGGCCATCATCATCTCGGCCAGCGGCATGGCCACCGGCGGGCGGGTGCTGAACTACATCGAGACCCTGNCCGCGCCATCACACGGCCGGCCATCATCATCTCGGCCAGCGGCATGGCCACCGGCGGGCGGGTGCTGAACTACATCGAGACCCTGGCACCGGGCGCACGCCACCACATCGTCTTCCCCGGCTTCCAGGTCGGCGGCAGCCGTGGCGCCAAGATGGTGGGCGGCGCGCGCGAGATCAAACTGCACGGCGCCTTCGTGCCGGTCAATGCCGAGGTCAGCCATCTGGAGGGCTTCTCCGGCCATGCCGATGCCGAGGGGCTGATGGCCTGGCTGCGCGGTTTCAAGACGCCACCGCGCCAGACCTTTGTCGTGCACGGCGAGCCCGAGGCCAGCGACGCCTTGCGCAGCCGCATCCAGGACGAGCTGGGCTGGCGCGTGCGCGTGCCTCAGCACGGGGAGACGGTCTCGCTCTGAGCCGGCGCTGGGGCATACTCGCGGCCCGCGCATGAAGACTCAGCCCATCCTCCCCGCCCGCGTCGATTTCAGCGATGCCGCCGCCCCGGCCGCCCCCGAGTTCGGCGATATCTATCACGCCCGCGCCGGCGCCTTCGGCCAGGCCCGCCATGTCTTTCTGGGCGGCAACGGGCTGCCGCAGCGCTGGGCCGGCCAGGCGCGCTTCGTGATCCTGGAAACCGGCTTCGGCCTGGGCAACAACTTCCTGGCCAGCTGGGCGGCCTGGCGGGATGATCCGGCGCGCTGCGAGCGGCTGTTCTTCATCAGCATCGAAAGACATCCGCTGCGCCGCGAAGACATGGCGCGCGCCCATGCCACCAGCCCCGAGCCGGCCCTGGCCGCCGAGCTGCTGGCCGCCTGGCCGCCGCTGACCCCCAACCTGCACAACCTGAGCTTCGACGGCGGCCGGGTGCAGCTGCTGCTGGCGCTGGGCGATGTGCGCGACTGGCTCAAGACCCTGGTGGCCGAGGTCGATGCCATCTATCTGGACGGCTTCGCGCCGGCGCGCAATCCGGCGATGTGGGACGGCTACACGCTGAAACTGCTGGCCCGTCTGGCCAAGCCCGGTGCCAGCGCCAGCACCTGGAGCACGGCGCCGGCAGTGATCGAGGGGCTGTCGGCCGCCGGCTTTGCGGTCGAGAAGCGACCCGGCTTTGCGAAGAAAGGCCGCATGAGCGTGGCCCGCTTCGCGCCGCGCCACCTGCTGCAGCGCCCGGCCGCGCGGCAGGCGCTGGCACCGGCGGCGCGCGAGGTGCTGGTGATAGGCGCCGGACTGGCCGGGG
>NZ_JAQOWX010000233.1:0-2673 GCF_028462495.1 Paucibacter sp. XJ19-41 | reverse complement strand
GCCCGGCGGCACCGGCAGCGGGTTGGTGCCGGCCGGATGGATCAGCGCGCCGCCCCGCCCCAGCGCCTGGGCCACCGCGCGCGCGTCGAAGTGGTCGGCGTGGGTGTGGGTGATCAGCACATGGCTGTCGCCGATGGCGTCGCTGACCGGGATCAGCGCGTCCTTCAGCGCGGCCCCCCAGACGGACGGGCTGACCAGCGGGTCGATGAACAGGCTGGCCTGCGGAAGCTGCAGACGGATGCCCGCCCATGCCAGGCGCTGGATGCGCAGACCGTCCGCACCGCCGGCCGCCAGCACGGATCGGCCCGCCAGCAGCAGGGCGGCGGCGGACGAAAGAAAACCCCGGCGCCGCTGGCCATCGCAACTCAGCTGTATCAAGACCATCTCCACTCGTTGTGAGAGTGTCATCCTGGCAAACACTAGTGCCGACGACAAACGAGATGTTTTCCCCTTCGCCTTAGAAAAACTAAGGCGATTGATAGGATGCGCGACCCCCTGCCAGCCCGAGGCCCGCGTGAAGCCCCGCCATCCCGTCCCGCTGAATGCCCTGCGCGCCTTCGAGGCGGCCGCGCGCTGCCTCAGTTTCCAGGCCGCAGCGGCGCAGCTCTTCGTCACGCCGGCGGCGGTCAGCCACCAGGTCAAGCATCTGGAGGCCTATCTGGGCCTGCCGCTGTTTCATCGCGGCCATCGCTCGATCACGCTGAGCGCCGAAGGCCAAGCGCTGGCCGCCTCGCTGAGCGAGCTGTTCGGCCAGCTTGAGCTGGCGCTGGACCGCGCCACCGCCCCCTCGGCAGCGCAGCTCTGCGTCAGCACGATGGAATCCTTCGCCGCGAAATGGCTGGCGCCCCGGCTGCATCACTTCCACCGCGAGCACCCCGATCTCAAGGTCCGCCTCGTGACCGGCAACGAGCCGGCCGATTTCGCCCGCGGCGGTGTCGATGTCGCGATCCGCTACGGCCCCGGAGGCTACGCCGGCGTGCGGGCCGAGCGGCTGATGGAGGCCCCGGTGTTCCCGGTCTGCGCGCCCGCGCTGCTGGGCGAGGCCCGCCGGCCGCTGCTCGGGCCTGAGGACCTGGCGCAGCACACCCTGCTGCATGACGACAGCGCGGCCGGCCGCCCCGGCGTGCCCGATTGGTCGGCCTGGCTGCAAGCCGCTGGCAGCCCAGGCGTGGATGCGAGCCGGGGCCCGGTCTTTTCCAGCATCTACCTGGCCCAGGAGGCAGCGGTCGCCGGTCACGGCGTCGCGCTGGGCCTGGCGCCGCTGGTCGCGCAAGACCTGCAGCGCGGCCGCCTGATCAAGCCCTTCGGCCCGGAGCTGCCCAACGCCTACGCCTTCTGGATCGTCACTGGGCCGCAGGGCTGCGGCAAGCCAGCCGTTGAGGCCTTCTGTCGGTGGTTGCGCGAGGAGGCTTGCTGAGGCGAGGCCGGGACCAAGAGTCGCTATCGCCCGACCGTAACCGTCAGGCTGGCGTTCTTGAGGATGGAGGTGCAGCGAGCGGTGGCACGATTGGGAGGCACCGGGGACGGCGGCGGATTGGTCAGACCCAGTTGCTGGATGCTGGGGCCGACGGGCAGCACGGCGAGCCCGAAACGGCCGCTCTCCACGCTGCCGACCGGCTCTTGCGCCAGGCGCTCGGCCCAATCGCTCAGCAGCAGCGATACATCCACCGTCACGGTCGGGTTGGGGCCTGCAGGATCGACGGTGACCTGCCCCGAGCTCGTGACCTGTCCGAGCGGGACCTGGCTGGGCAAGGTGGTCGCACCCAGGCGCGACGGTGCGCTCTGGGGGAAGTCGCCGAAGCGCGGGTCCAGCTCGACCAGCACGAACGGCGCCGGCGTTTCATACCCTCGGGCCAGCTCCAGCGACCGCACGCAAAGGTCGAGCGCCTGGGCGGACTGCGGCACCTTCAGCCAGCTGCCGACTCGATAACTGAGCGACGCCGTCAGCAGCCGGTGCGGCGAAGCCCGCAGGTTCGCGGCCACCGCCGACATGTCGAACACCATCAAGCCATGCCATCGGCTCGCGCGTGACGAGGGGCACATCACACCCGGCGGATCGACCACGGTATTGCGCCAGTCCTGATAGCCGACCAGCAGCTCGCCGGTCGTCGGTGGCGCCGGAAAGGCAGGGGCGGGCGGTGTGGCCGGCGTGCAGGCGGCAATCGGCCCACCCGATCCGTCGTTGATCGTGCCGCGAGTCCATTGGTAGCTGCCCATGCCCGCCAGGGGCGGGGTCAAGGTGGTCCGCGTGATTGCCGTGCCGCAGCCACTCAGGAGCATCGCAAGCGCCAAGCCCCCCAGGCAAACCTTGGTGGGACCGGTGATCCGGCTCAATACCGCATGGAGTTGGCGCATACCCTGTCCTTCCTGGTTGAAACCCGTTCTCACCTATCGCTATCGAAAAGGCGAGAAGCTTGAAGACCTTAGGGCAGCGGCCAGGCGAGGACATCCTCTGGGTTGAGCAGACCGCGCACGCAAAAAAGGCCCGCGTCCTTTCGGAGCGCGGGCCTGCTTCAATCAACAGGATGCGGCGAGCCGCAATTTAGAACGGAATATCGTCATCCATATCATCGAAGCCGGTCGAGGACTTCGGGGCCGGTGCCGGGCGCGGGGCCGGGGGGCGCGATGCGGCGGCGCGGGGGGCCGGTGCCGGGGCGTCGAAATCGTCACCAC
>NZ_JAQOWX010000232.1:0-2674 GCF_028462495.1 Paucibacter sp. XJ19-41 | reverse complement strand
GCCGGTCGGGCCGCTGTGCTGCTCCAGCGGGGCCGGCAGGCCGGCGCCCGGCCCGGGGCGCGGCGCATTCAGCGCATCGCTGCGCAGCGTGATGTTGAGTGCTCCCCAGACCCCTTCGCCGCGCCGGGCCGTGCCGCCGGGCGTGTTGCCCAGCACCAGCACCAGCAGGATGTGCAGCAGCACCGCTAGCAGCAGGCATTGCTCCATGCGCGAGGGCGCAAGCGGCGTAAGCGGTTGCAGCACGACCGCTGCGGACGCAGCGCCGGCGGGCTGGAGTGAGGGCAGGAGGCGGCTCATGAGGGTGGGCCGCAGTGTGCCGGGACGGGCCCGCAACGTCCACTGCGGCGGCACAACAGCGCCCTTCAGCCCCAGATCGTCATGGCCGCGTCCACGCCACCTTTTCTCGATGGCCCCTGGGCGCGGCGCGTCGGCGTGCCCAGCGCGATCCAGCCCAGCAAGGTCTCGCCCGGCTCGCTGAAGGCGGCCGCGATCTGCGCATCGCGCACCTTCGCCCCGCTGAGCATCTTGCCGCCATAGCCCAGCAGATGGGCGGCCGCAAGAAACTGCGCCAGCGCGCCGCCCACCGCCGCCCATTGCTCGTGGGCCGGCACCTGCGGATGGCCGAGATCGATGCGGGCCAACACGGCCACCGTGACCGGCGGCCGCAGCGCGCGCTCGGCATCGAGCTGCGCACCGGCCTCGTCCTTGCCGGCCGCCCGGGCCGCAGCGGCAAACAGATCGGCCATGCGCTGGCGCGCAGCGCCACGCACGATCTTGAAACGCCAGGGCAGCAGCTCGCCATGGTCCGGCGCGCGCAAGGCGGCCTGCACCATCAGGCTCAGCTCGTCCTCGCTGGGGCCGGGCTCCACCAGATGCCTGGGGCCGACCGAGTAGCGCGACAGCAGGGCTTGCAGGGCCAGGGCCTGGGGCTTGTCGTGGCCGCTCATGCCGGCGTCAGCTCCTTGGCGCTGATCGTGTACCTGAAGCTGTCGGGCGCCAACTCATCGAAGCGGCCGCTGGCGTTCTCGCCCTGCGGGTACATCAGGAAAGGCAGGCTGGCCTTGCCGGCGCTGCCGGGCAGCCGCAGATCGTGCGCGGTGTTGTAGGCCACCCAGTTGCCCTCCCAGCCGCCGAACAAGCCCTTGTTGACCGGCGCCACCAGCGGATGCGCCGGGTCCTTGATCCACTCCTGGGTCTCCTGGCGCATCACCTTCAGCACATCGGCCGGGTCCATCGCGACCCAGCCATACTGCTTCAGAAACACCTCGGCGCGGCAGTGCTGAGCGCCTTTCAGGCCCGCCGGGTTGGCGCCCAGCTCGCGGTAGCCGAAGGCCGAGGGCACCAGGCGCAGGCCGTAGACATCGCGCGCCGGCACGCCCACCGCGCGGCACAGGCCGACGAAGACCGCATTCAGGTCGGCACACTTGCCGCCCAGGTTGCCGGTCTCCAGCATGGTGCGCACATCGCCGGTGCCGCAGCCGCGCACCTTGGGTTCGCGGTGGGCATTGGCCAGCAGCCAGCGATAGATCGCGCGGGTCTTGTCAAGATCGGTCCGCGCGCCCTGCGTGGCCGCCAGCGCCGTCTTGCGGACGATGCCGTCGACCGGAATCAGCTCGGTCGGCGCCAGGTTGGCACGCAGCACCTCGGGGTCCTCGCTGGCAGGGACCGGCTTGTGCCAGTCGACCGCGCGGCTGCGCGTCTGCAGCCGGCTGACCAGCTGCAGGGTCGGCGTTGTCACACTGGCAGGAAACTCGGCATAGAGCATGCGCACGCCGCGCGGTGCATCGGCCACCAGCCGCATCTCGCTGGCGTTGCCGCTCCAGCTGTGGCCCAGGCTGCGCTGGTAGTCGGTCTCGACATCGGGCAGCGGCAGCCAGAGCTTGGTCGTGCCCTGATGGTCGGCCACCGCGACGTCCAGCGTCATCTCGAAGCTGCGCCAGGGGCCGATCTGAGGCTCGAAACGGCGCGGCGCCTGGGTCTGCGACAGCGCGGGCAGCGGCAGCGCAGCGGCACATCCGGCTTGGATCAGTTGGCGGCGGGACAGTGTCATGGCGGGTTCCTGGAAAGGTAGGGGCTCAGAGCAGCGGGGCGATCCATTGGCGGGCCTGGGCGCCGGTCCAATCGAGTTCCCCGATGACGGAAAAGGCGGCGCGGCCGTCGCGGGCAATCAGCACGCTGGTCGGAAAGATGCGCACGCCGAAGCTGCGGCTGGTAGCACCGTCGGTGTCGCGCAGGATGGGCAGGCTGATGGGCATGGTCTGCAGAAAACGGCGGATCGCGGCATCGGTCTCGCGGTGGTTGACCGCCAGCACCAACAGGCCCTCGGCCTCATGGCGCTGAGCCAGCAGTTCCAGCGAGGGCATCTCGGCACGGCAAGGCTCGCACCAGCTGGCCCAGAAGTTCAGCAGCACCGGTCGCCCCTTGGCCTCGGCCAGGCTCCAGGCGGGGCCCTCGAAGCCGGGCATTGTCAAAGGTGGCGTGGCCTGGCCCTTAGGCCATGGGCGACGCAACGCCTCGGCGGCGGCGGGCAGCGTGGCAGCGGCGGCCAGGGTCAGCAGATCACGGCGTTTCATCACGGGGCCAGGGATACGAAGCAGGCCATTGTCTCTGACCTGCCCCCTCCCAGGCGTACCAGCGTAAAGGTAGCGAAGTCCATCAACCAGGAGAATGATGG
>NZ_JAQOWX010000231.1:0-2727 GCF_028462495.1 Paucibacter sp. XJ19-41 | reverse complement strand
GCCGCGCCAACGCAGGGTCCAGGCCGGGCCCCAGCGCGCCAGCCGGCGCGCGCCACGCGGCGGCAGGGTCAGCCAGGCGCCGACGAAGCAGTCCAGCGTCCAGAGCAGCGCAACAAGGCCCAGGGCCAGCTTGCCCCAGTCGCCCAGCGCCAGCGAGTCGTGCAGGCGGTAGACGAAAGGCATCAAGCCGGCGCGCCAGCCCTGGTCGAAATGGCCCCAGTGACGCGCGCCGAGGATGCGGCCGCTCCAGGGGTCGACAAAGACCTCGTCGACATCCAGATGGGCCACACCCGGCCTGGGCATCAGCCAGAAGCGCTGCGCCTCGCCCGGTTTCACCTGCAGCGGCAGCCAGGGCAGCTCGGCCTGCGGGTAGGCGCGCAGCAGCTGATCGCGCAGCCGCAGCGGGTCCAGCGGCGCGACCTGGCTGATGGGCACCCGCATCCACTGCGGGTTCAGCGCCGCATCGATCTCATGGTTGAAGGCCAGCAGCGAGCCGGTCAGCCCGGCCAGCAGCAGGAAGGCCGCCGTGACCAGGCCCAGCCAGCGGTGGGCCAAGACCAGCCAGGGGCGCATCAGAAGCTGTACGTGAGGTTCATCCGCACATCACGCCCATAGCCGATCACGCAGAAGTCCTTGCCGCCGGGCATCAGATTGCACTGGGTGCGGTACTGCTTGTCGGCCAGGTTGCTGATATTGAGGGCGGCCCGCCATTGGCTGCTCCACTGGTAGGCCAGCATCGCGTCGGCCAGCGTGTAGCCGTCGTTGCGCAGCTGGCTGCCGTCGGCCTGGCGCACATCGCCGGGCGCGCCCGAGATGTGGCGCAGGCCCAGGCCCAGGCTCCAGTCGCCCAGCGCGTACTTGCCCCACAGCGCGGCGCTGTGGCGCGGCGTCGCCGGCGGTTGAGCGCCCTGCTCGCCGGCCAGCAGGCTTTTCAGCACCTTGGCATCAAGCCAGGTGTACTGGGCCTGCAGCGACAGGGCCCGGCTGACTTCGCCATTGAGCTCAAGCTCCAGGCCACGGCTGCGCACCTCGCCGGTCTGGATCTCCAGGCGCGGGTTGTTCTTGTCGGGCGTGCGCACATTGCGCTTGCGCAGCTCGAAGACGGCCGCACTGGCGCGCCAGCTCGCATCCGCCGGCTCGTAGCGCAGGCCGGCCTCCCATTGGCGTCCCTTCTCCGGCTGGAACTCCTGGCCCAGCGCGTCCTTCGCCGTGGTCGTGCTCATCACCGGCTGGAAGCTGTTCGAGAAGCTGACATAGGGCGCCCAGCCGCTGGGCGACAGATGGACCAGGCCCAGACGGCCGGTGAAGGCGGTGTCGTCGCGCCGGTGTTCCGTGCGCTTGAAGGGGTCGGCGGCAGCCAGGCGGGCGTCGTAGCGGGTGTCGGTCTCGGCCCGGTCCCAGCGCCCGCCGATGCTGGCCACCCAGTGCTGGCCGAACCTGATCTGGTCCTGCGCATACAGACCCGTCTGGCTGACCCGCGCGACGATGCGGTCGGCCAGGTAGTTGTCATGCCAGGCGATGGGTGCGTAGACCGGCGCCACCAGGTCCAGCGGGGCCACGCCCTGGTTCAGCGAGTGGATGCGCAGGTCCAGGGTCGAGCGGTAGTAGTCCAGGCCCAGCGCCAGCTTGTGGCCGACGCCGCCGGTCATGAACTCGGCCTCCAGCCGGGTGTCGGCATTGAAGGAGTGCTCCTTGTCGGGGCGGAACATGCCGAGGCGGCGGATGCTGCGGCCATCCGCCTGCAGGCCGCGGTTGCGCATATCGCGGCGCTCGTTCTCGGCGTCCATCAGCCGGACGTTCTGCACCAGCTTGAGCTGCGGCCCGAACTGATGTTCCAGCGCATAGCCCAGTGAGTTGCTGGTTTTGTCCTGGTGGCCATCGGGGCCGCCGACATTGATGTTCCGACGCGCCGGGCCGGCCGGGGTGTCGCGGTAATAGGGGATGGCATAGCCGGTGCTGCCGCTCTGGTGCTGGGCCATCACGGTGATGCTGGTGCTGGTGCCGGTCCAGCTCAGCGCCGGGGCCAGGTACAGGCGCTCGTCGGGCAGGCCGGGCCACTGGGTGTCGGCGTCGCGCTTGAGCGCGGTGAAGCGCCACAGCAGGCCCTGCTCCGGTGCGCCCAGCACGCCACCCAGATCCAGAGTCAGCTCGCGCCGCGCATGGCTGCCGACCTCGACCCCCAGCTCCTGGTGCAGCTTCGCCTGCGGGCGCTTGGTGACGGCATTGACGACACCGCCCGGCGCCGCCTGGCCATAGGTCACCGAGGCCGGACCGCGCAGCAACTCCAAGCGCTCCAGGCCATAGGGCTCAAGATTGGACATGAAGCCGTTGTGGAGGAAGCGCAGGCCGTCGCGGTAGGTGCCGGCGCCGGTCAGCCAGAAGCCGCGCAGCGCCATATCATCATCGGTGATCGTGTAATCGGCCGGGCGCACGCCGGGGGCGTAGCGCACCGCCTCGGCCACCGAGCTGACCGCCTGATCGCGCAGCAACTCAGCACCGAGCACGCTGATGCCTTGCGGCGTTTCGTTCAGCGCCAGGGCCAGCTTGCCGGCGCTGCCGCTGCTGCTGGCCAGATAGCCGCGCACCGGGGCCGTGGGCTCGGTGGCCGCACGGGCCCGCACCAGAGGCAAGGCCTCGGCACTGGCCCCCGGCGCACCGGCCGGGGCCAGCAGCAGGGTGCGCCCCTCGATGCGGCCCTGCAGGCCGCTGCCAGCCAGCAGCAGGGCC
>NZ_JAQOWX010000230.1:0-2736 GCF_028462495.1 Paucibacter sp. XJ19-41 | reverse complement strand
GCTGGCCAGCGCGAAGCGCAGCACGCCGGCCGGCTCTTCCAGGGTCTTCAGCAGCGCATTGGCGGCCACCGTGTTCAAGGCCTCGGCCGGATAGACCACCACCACCTTGGCGCGGCCACGTGCCGAGGTGGCCTGAGCAAAGCTCAGCATCTGGCGCACCGCCTCGACCTTGATCTCGCGGCTGGGCTTGGTCTTGCTTTCCTTGCTGCTCTCGCCCTCGTCGGCGGCCCAGCCCAGCGGCTCGCGCAAGGCCTCGGGGATCAGCAGCTGGAAATCCGGGTGGGTGCGCGACTGGAACAGCTTGCAACTGCCGCACTGGCCGCAGGCCCAGCCCGAGCCGGGGACCGGCGTCTCGCACAGCCAGGCCTGGGCCATCAGCAAGGCCAGATCGAACTGGCCGACACCGGCCGGCCCCTGTATCAGCAGCGCATGCGAGCGCGCGCGTGCGAGGGCCTCGGTCAGCGGCTCGGCCAGCCAGGGCAGGGCCAGGGTGTCCGTCACCATCCGCGCGACTCCAGCACGGCCGTGATCTGGGCCGCGACACTGGCGATCGAGCCGCTGGCATCGATGCGGGCAAAGCGCTCGGGCGCGGCCGTGGCGCGCGCCGCATAGCCGGCACGCACCCGCTCGAAGAAGTCCAGGTCCTGCTGCTCGAAGCGGTCTGCCTCGCGTGCGGCGGCGCGGCGCTGCGCGGCGATCTCGGCCGGCAGGTCGAACCACAGGGTCAGGTCGGGCTGGCGGCCCTGCAGCACCCACTGCTCCAGGCTGCCCAGCACCGCCAGATCCATGCCGCGTCCATAGCCCTGATAGGCAAAGCTCGCGTCGGCAAAGCGGTCGCAGACGACGGTCTTGCCGGCGGCCAGCGCCGGCTCGATGACCTTGACCAGATGGTCGCGGCGGCCGGCAAACACCAGCAGCGCCTCGGTCAGCTCATCCATGCCGCTGTGCAGGAACAGGCCGCGCAGGGTCTCGGCCAGCGGCGTGCCGCCGGGCTCGCGGGTGTTGACCAGCTCGGCGCCGCGCTCGCGCAGGCGCTGGCTCAGGGCCTCGATATGGGTGGACTTGCCGGCACCGTCGATGCCTTCGAAGCTGATGAAACGGGCGCTGCGGCCCAGGGCACTGTTCACGAAACTATTGACCACGCTGGTATTTGTTGACGGCGCGATTATGCGCGGCCAGGTCCTCGCTGAACTCGCTGCTGCCGTCGCCCCGGGCGACGAAGTACAGGGCTTTGCTGGCCGGCGGATGCAGCGTGGCCTGCAACGAGGCCACGCCGGGCATCGCAATCGGCGTCGGCGGCAGGCCGCCGCGGGTATAGGTGTTGAAAGGGGTGTCCGTCTGCAGATCGCGGCGGCGCAGATTGCCGTCGAAAGCCTCGCCGAGACCGTAGATCACGGTCGGGTCGGTCTGCAGCGGCATGCCGATGCGCAAGCGGTTGATGAAGACCGAGGCCACCAGGCCGCGGTCGGCCGCCGCGCCGGTCTCCTTCTCGACGATGGNCCGTAGATCACGGTCGGGTCGGTCTGCAGCGGCATGCCGATGCGCAAGCGGTTGATGAAGACCGAGGCCACCAGGCCGCGGTCGGCCGCCGCGCCGGTCTCCTTCTCGACGATGGAGGCCAGGATCAGGGCCTCATCGAGGCTCTTCAGCGGCAGGCCGTCGGCGCGGCCGGCCCAGGCCGATTCCAGCCGGCGGGCCATCGCCGCATGGGCGCGCTTGAGCACAGTCAGGTCGCTGACGCCGCGGCTGTAGGCATAGGTATCGGGGAAGAAGCGGCCTTCGGCCGGCATGCCGGGCGCGCCCAGCGCCGCCATGATCTGGGCCTCGCTCATGCCGGCCGTGGCCGGTTTGAGCGCCGGCGCCTTGGCCAGCGCGGCGCGGAACTGGCGGAAGGTCCAGCCCTCGATCAGGCGCACCACCTCCAGCACCTCGTCGCCGCGCACCATCTTGTTCAGCAGATCGCGCGGCGTCGCGCCCTGGTGGATCTCATAGCTGCCGGCGCGGATCTGGCGCGCCTGGCCCGACCAGCGGAACCACTGATAGAGCAGCCGCGCATCGGTGGCGACACCCGCCACCACCCAGGCCTGGGCCACCTGCTGCGGTGTGCTGCCCGGCTCGACGGACAGCTCCACCGCCGGCTTGTCCAGCGCCAGCGGCTGGTCCAGCCACCACCAGGCCGCGCCGGCGCCCGCCCCGGCCAGACCCAGGGCCAGCAGCAGCAGGCTCAGCAGCCAGCCCACGGCGCCGAGACCGGCGGAGCGTTTTCTTCTGTTGCGATGGCGGGCCAAGACCTGAGCTTTCCGAAGGTGATGTGGGCGCTGATGATAATCGGGGCCATGAGCGAACCCACCCACACCACTTCCACCATCACCGGCGGCGCGCTGCGCCTGGCCGACTGGGGCCTGATGCGCGCCCAGGGCGAGGAAGCCGCCAAGTTTCTGCACGGCCAGCTGACCCAGGACATCGCGCTGCAGACCCTCGATCAGGCCCGGCTGGCCGGCTACTGCTCGGCCAAGGGCCGGCTGCTGGCCACCTTGCTGGCCGTCAAGAACACCGGCGATGAGCTGCTGCTGGCCCTGCCGGCCGAGCTGCTGGCGCCGACCCTGAAGCGGCTCTCGATGTTTGTACTGCGGGCCAAGTGCAAGCTCAGCGATGCCAGCGCCGACTGGGCGCTGTGGGGCCTGGCCGGCCCGGCGGCCAGCGCCTGGCTGGGCGCGGCCGCGCCGGCCGAGGTCT
>NZ_JAQOWX010000023.1:52003-55694 GCF_028462495.1 Paucibacter sp. XJ19-41 | reverse complement strand
GCTGCGGCCGCAGGGCGCGGCCAGCGACTGGCCGGCCGCGCTGTGGTGGGCCTGGCTGCTGAGTCTGTGTGGCGCGCTGGCCTGGGTGCTGGCCGGCCCCTATGCCGCCTGGACCCGGCATCGGCTCAAGCAGGCCGCCGCCCGGGCCGGCGAGCCCTTCTCGCTGCGCGTCGTGATGGAGCGGGCCCGCCACAGCCTGACCGCCCAGCTGGCCCTGGTCGGCCAGANGCCCCTATGCCGCCTGGACCCGGCATCGGCTCAAGCAGGCCGCCGCCCGGGCCGGCGAGCCCTTCTCGCTGCGCGTCGTGATGGAGCGGGCCCGCCACAGCCTGACCGCCCAGCTGGCCCTGGTCGGCCAGATCGGCCTGTTGCTGGCGCTGCTGGGTCTGATCGACCGCCTGGCCTGGTATCTGGTCTTCGAGGGCAGCAGCCAGGGCTGGTATGGCGCCGCGCTGGTGGGCCTGTCCGGCCTGCTGCGCCTGCTGCTGCCGCGCCTGGTGCCCAGCAGCTCGACGATGACGCCGGCACTGGGCCTGTCGCTGGCGGTGCTCGGTCATCTGGCCGGCCTGCTGCTGCTGCTGTCGCTGACGATCTGGTGGGTCTCGCTGGCCTATGCCCTGGTCTTCGTGCCGCAGCCCGACGGCATGATTGGCGCACACGCGCCGCTGTGGGCCGGCGGCCTGGCCCTGCTGTGCCTGGCCTATATCGCCCTGAGTGCCTGGAATATCGAGTTCCTGAATCGTTCCTCGCTGCATATGTTCTACCGCGCCCGGCTGGTGCGCAGCTATCTGGGCGCGGCCAATGGCAAGCGCTTCGCGCAGGCCGGCGGCCTCAGCAGCGAGCAGGCGCGGCGCTGCCCGCTGGCGGTGATTCCCGATGAGCCCGATGGCGGTCTGCGCGTCGAGGCCATCGATGTGGTGGACCCCGACGACGATCTGGCGATGCGTCGCTATGCGCCCCATCGGCACGGCGGCCCGGTGCATCTGCTGAATGTCTGCATCAACCAGACCCAGGACCCGCGCGGCGGCCTGTTCAACCAGGACCGGCGTGGCCTGCCGCTGTCGGTCGGACCATTGGGCCTGGCCCGTGTCGGCCTGCGGCCCTGGCGCCGCATCGGGCCGCTGCGGGCCATGTCGCTGGGCTCCTGGGTCTCGATCTCGGGGGCGGCCTTCGCGCCGGGCCTGGGTGGCATGACGCGCATGGGCATCGCGGTGCTGGCGATGAGCTCGGGCCTGCGCCTGGGCCATTGGTGGGACAGCCGCGGGCTGAAGGACTCGCAGGGCCAGCGCAGCCAGCGCCGCCGGCTGCGTGGCGGCAAGTCGGCCATGGTGCTGGCCGAGCTGTGCGGCCAGTTCGACCCGGACCGCCAGCGCCACTGGTACTTGAGCGATGGCGGCCACTACGAGAACACCGGCGCCTACGCGCTGCTGGTCGAGGAGGCCGAGCTGATCGTGGTGGCCGATTGCGGCGCCGATCCGCGCTACGGCTTCGCCGATCTGGAGAACCTGGTGCGCAAGGCCCGCATCGATCTGCAGACCGACATCAAGTTCCTGCGCCCGGCGGCCAACACTGGCAGCGGCGGCGAGGCCGTGCCCGAGTGCTTCGGTTCGCTCAGCGATCTGGCCTCGGCGCAGAGCGTGGCGTGCATCGCGCTGGCCAGCATCAGCTACCGGCGCAGCGGCGCCAAGGGGCTGATGGTGGTGGTCAAACCGAATATCTGCCCCGGCCTGCCGGTCGATCTGATCAATTTCAAGCGCGAAAACCCGGGCTTCCCGCAGCAGTCGACCACCGACCAGTTCTTCGACGAAGCCCAATGGGAGAGCTATTTCACGCTGGGCGACCAGCTCGGCCGCCATCTGGGCGACAGCATGCTGGAGCGCCTGCCGCAGCTGGCCACGCGCCTGTTCGTGCCCGACGACGGCATGCCGGTGGGCCGCAGCGGCAGCGTGCCGGTGGATCGAGAGTCGGGCAAGGCGGCGGCCAAGGGGAACACGGAAGCCAAGCCCGGCATGCTCAGCCGCCTGCCCTCGCGCATCGCCGGCCCGGCGGTGGCGACCACGGTGGGTCTGAGCGCGGCGACGACGATAGGCGTCTCGCTATGGCAGGCGCTGGAGGGCTGGCGCGACGACAGCGCCGAGATCGCCCGCGCCGACCGCGCCGCCTACAAGGAAATCTCCGAGCAGTACGGCCGGCTCGACCTGGCCAGCGACAAGGAAGTGGCCGCGCTGGCAGCCTCGGTGCTGCGCGTCGCCGAGACCCTGTGCCCCAGCGGCGAGGCCGGCTGGTTCCAGCGCTCGCCGCTGGCCCAATGCGTGCTGCAGCACACCGAGCAGCTGTGCAGCACGCGGCGCGAGCGCCTGCCGGTCTGCGCGATGTTTCTGGACCTGCCGACCAAGCGCTGCCTCGACCTGGGCCGGCTGCGCCGCGACAACGAGGCCCAGCCGCGCTACTGGGGGCTGGACCTGAGCCCGCCGGCCCCGAGCTGTCCGCCGCTGGCGGCGATGGCGGCGACGGACAGCGCGAGCGCCGCAGGGCCCGGCCTGTGCGCCGGCAAGACCATCTACACCCAGGTCTACGGGCCCGAGCGCCTGCCCGAGGTGCGCAGCCTCGTCGTGCAGTTGCGCGCGCTGGGCGCCAAGGTCCCGGCCACCGAGGATGTGCTGGCCAGCGCACAGCGGCGCGGCCGGGTGCCGCCCAGGCCCTATGGACAGGTCACCGTGATCTATCACGACGCGGCCAGCCTGGCCTGCGCCGCCAGCGTGCAGCAGACCGGCTGGCAGCTGGCGCGGCTGCCCGAGGGCCTGCGGCCGACGCCGGGCGTGATCGAGATCTGGTGGCCACCGCGCTGAGGCGCCGAGCCGCCGCGATTCAGCCCAGGTTCAGCTCCCAGATCGGCCCGCCATCATCGATGCGCACATGGCGGCCATAGGCAAAACCTGAGCCTGCGAGCGCGGCGGCGGCGTGGCGGCCGGCGGCGCCGACGCGACCCAGAGCCGCCTGTGCGGCCTCGTCGAGGAAAGGCAGGTACAGGGTCTGGCGCGGCAGCAGAGCCGCCAGATGACTGGTCCAAGACTCGCCCCAGCGCTGGCGCGCCGCCGCCGGATCGCCGGCATAGAAAAAGCGCCCCAGCCCCTGCCAGAACGGCGAGCGGCCCTCGGCATCGCGCGGGCCGGCCAGCTCGACCACCAGGCGCTCGCCGTAGCGCGCGCGCTGCGCCGCGATGCGCGCCAGCGCGGCCACGATCAGGGCCTGCAGGGCCGCGACCGGCTCGGTGCAATCGGGGGCATGGGCCAGATCGGCCAGCTCGCTGTCGCCGGTGTGGTCATTGCCCAGCAGCAGCGTCGCCTGGCTCTGGAACAGGCCCAGCTCGGCCGCCGCATGGACGGCCCGGCCGACGTGGTAGCTGTAGCGCGGCAGGCTCAGGCCCAGCCGTTCGCGCAGGCGCAGACAGGCCTGCGGCCGGCCCACCGCATCGGCGGCGATCAGCCAGCACTCGCCGGCCGCCAGGGCCGGCTCCACCGCCACGCCGGCCTGATTGACCCAGCCGGCCAGCACGGCGGCATCGGCCGCCTCGAACTCACGCACGAAGCTCATCAGCGCACTCCCTGTTCTGCTGGGGGATCAACGGGCGTGACCCGCAGCCGCGCGCCCTCGGCCAGGCCCAGCCGGGCGGCCGCCTCGTGGCCGGGCG
>NZ_JAQOWX010000023.1:0-51851 GCF_028462495.1 Paucibacter sp. XJ19-41 | reverse complement strand
TGCGCGGCCGGCGGCAGCTGGGCCAGCACGGCGCGGAAGTCCTCACGCCCGCTGGTGGCGATCAGATGCCAGGCCGGCAGCCCCAGCGTCACCGCGCCGGCGCGCAGCGGCAGTGTGCGGGCATGGCGCACGCTGCGCAGCATCGCCAGGCTGGCCTCCACCGTCGGCCCGCCGTCGAAGATGTCGATATAAGTGTCGGCATCGAAGCCCTCGGCCTGAAGGATGGCAAACGGCAGCTCGCCCACCGGATGCAGCTGGCCGATGGCCCATTGCGCGTCCTCGGGCAGCAGGGCCACATAGACCGGCGAATGCGGCATCAGGTCGGCGATATAGGCCTTGCTGCGCCCGCCGGTCAGGGCCTCGGCCTGCGGGTAGTCCATATTGAAGAAGCGCCTCCCCACCGCGTCCCAGAACGGGCTCTGGCCGGCCTCGTTGGCCAGACCCGGGCTCTCGGCCGCGATGCGGTCATTGAAGCGCTCGATGTGCTGCTCGATGAAGAGCAGCCGGGCGCGCGACAGCAGCTGCGGGGCCAGGCCTTGCTCATAGGCGGGCTCGATATAGAAGGAGGTCAGCAAGGTGTAGCCGGTCAGGTCATGGCATAGATGCAGGGTGTGCATGCGCTGGCTGACGCCCAGCGGGGCCGAGGCATGGACGACGAACTCGTTGCGATAGCTGTAGAAACGGTCACGAAAGCCGGCGCTGGCGGCGATGCCGCTGCAGCCGACCACGCGACCGGCCTCCCGATCCTCCAAGACGAAGAGATAGGTCTCCTCACCGCTGGCGACGTCCTGGCTGGCAAAGGCCTCGATCGAGCGCGCGATGCGTGCGCTGAGCTTGTCGCGGTCGCTGGGCAGGGAGCCGATGCCATGGGCGCTGGCGGCGGCGATGCGCTCCAGCGCGGGCAGATCAGCGCCGGCCACCGGGCGCAGCAAAAGGGCAAGCGGGTTCATGGCGGGGTCTCTTCCGTGGAGGGCAGGCTGCGCCAGGCGGCGGCACGCTGGCTGCGCTCATCGCGCGGCGTGTGGCCGAAGGAGGCCTTGTAGCTGTTGGAGAAATGCGGCCCGGACGAAAAGCCGCAGGACAGGCCGATCTGCAAAATGGACTGGCTGCTCTGCTGCAGCAGGCGGCGTGCGCGGTTCAGGCGCAGCTCCAGGTAGTAGCGCGAAGGCAGCGAATCCAGATGCTGCTTGAACAGGCGCTCCAGCTGGCGCCGCGAGACGCCCACCAGCCGAGCCACCTCTTCGGTGGGCAGGGGCTCGGCCAGATTGGCCTCCATCAGGGCCAGGGCTTCGGCCAGCTTGGGGCTGCCGGCGCGCTCGGAGCTGGGCCGGCGCTGGCGCTCGTCGCGCCCGCGCAAGCGCTCCAGGCCCAGGGCCAGGCTCAGCTCCTGCGCCAGGCGTTCGCCATGCAGGCGGCCCAGCCAGGCCAGCGCCAGATCCAGGCAGGCGGTGCCGCCGCCACAGCTGAGCCGGCTGGCCGCCGTGTTGATCTCCCAGACCTGGCCGGACCAGACCACGGCCGGGTAGGCCTCCATCAGCGACTCGGCCAGGGTCCAGTGCACGCTGGCGCGTTCGCCTTGCAGCAGGCCGGAAGCGGCCAGCACGGCGCTGCCGCCGTCGACACCGGCCAGCACGCAAGACCTGGCCCCGAGCTCGCGCAGCAGGGCCAGCAAGGCCGCGCTGGCCGGCGCGCGTTCGCCGGACAGCACGAACAGCGCATGCCAGGGCAGCTGCGGGTCGAGCGCCTCGGTGATGAACTGGGCGCCGCTGTTCGCGGCCACCGGCCCGCCGCTCACGGACACCGGCTGCGGCCGGTACTCGGCCTCGTCCTGCAAGTCATTGGCCCGGTAGAACGCCTCCAGCAAGGCGCCCGCTGCCAGCGCCGAATAGCCGGGCAGCAGCAGCAGGGCAATGGGGCGGGTCGGACTCACCTGCACGACTCTACTTCAGCCCGCCGCTGAGGAACTGCTGCAGGCGCGGGCTCTGCGGCTTGAGCAGCACCTCGCGCGGATTGCCCTGCTCCTCGACCTTGCCCTGGTGCAGAAACATCGTGTGGGTCGAGACCTCACGGGCGAAACCCATCTCATGGGTCACGACAATCATCGTGCGGCCCTCGGCCGCCAGATCGCGCATCACCTTCAGCACCTCGCCCACCAGCTCCGGGTCCAGCGCCGAGGTCGGCTCATCAAACAACATCACCTCCGGCTCCACCGCCAGCGCCCGCGCGATCGCAACGCGCTGCTGCTCGCCACCGCTGAGCTGGGCCGGGTAGACATCCTTGCGGTGCGCCACGCCGACGCGGGCCAGCAAGGCCTCGGCCTTCTCCATCGCTTCGGCCTTGGGCACGCCCAAGACATAGACGGGCGCCTCGATGACGTTCTCGATCACGGTGCGGTGGCCCCAGAGGTTGAAGTTCTGGAACACCATCGCCAGCCGCGCGCGCCAGCGCTGCAGCTGCTTGGCGTCCAGGGCCTTGAGGCTGCCGTCGCGGTCGCGGCCCAGTTTCAGTGGCTCGCCGCCCAGCGAAAAGCGGCCCTCCCAGGGCTGCTCCAGCAGGTTGATGCAGCGCAAGAAGGTGCTCTTGCCGGAGCCGCTGGAGCCGATCAGGGTGATCACATCGCCGCTGCGCGCGGACAGCGAGACGCCCTTGAGCACCTCGCGTTCGCCATAGCGTTTGTGCAGGTTTTCAACAACAAGACTGTCCATGATCTCTCTTCTTCAAGCGCTGAGGAGTTT
Source organism: Paucibacter sp. XJ19-41 (assembly GCF_028462495.1). Classification (NCBI taxonomy): domain Bacteria; kingdom Pseudomonadati; phylum Pseudomonadota; class Betaproteobacteria; order Burkholderiales; family Sphaerotilaceae; genus Roseateles; species Paucibacter sp. XJ19-41. The sequence continues at coordinate 49,116 of NZ_JAQOWX010000023.1, read as the reverse complement.
GCCGCTGCGCAGCGCCTGCTCGCCGGCGATCTTGGCCAAGCGCAGGCCGGCATGGGCGTAGCGGCGGTGCTCGCGGGCGTAGAGCAGGCCGTCGACCGGGCTCAGCAGCGGCGTGATCGCGCCACTGAGCGGGTCGATCAGCTCGACGATCAAGTCCCCTGCCCTGAGCTCGTCGCCAGGCGCACGTGCAAACACCAGGATGCCGGCATGCGGCGCGTGCAAGGGCATCGAGCCTTCCAGCGGCCGGGCGGCCCGGCGCAGCGGCGGCGGCTCGCTGACCGGCTGATCGATGAAGCCGCGCTCGCTCAGAAAGGCCAGGATGGCCATCGCATCCTGGACCGCCAGGCCATGGCCGACATCGCCGTAGCCGCGGTGCTCGATGGTGGCCGCGAAGCAGGCCTGCGGCACCGGATGGCGGCCCGCGAAGATCTGGGCGAGCCGCCACCAGACCTGGGAGCAGGCCTCATCGAAGGGCGCATCGCCGGACTCATTGGCCAGCAGGCTCAGGCTCACGCCCAGATGGCGGGCCAGGCGCTCGGCCTGCGGCCACAGCGGCGTGGCGCTGTACAGATGCAGCACGGCCTCGCAGTCGCAGTGCAGGTCCAGCACCACATCGGCGTCAATCGCCAGGCCCAGCAGGATCTTGCGCAGGCTTTGCAGCTCGCTGCTGACCGGCAGCGCCGCCAGGCTCTCGCGCAAGGCCTGGCGCAGCACGGCCGTATTGAGGGTCGGGTCTTGCGTCAGCCGCGGCGCGGCGCGCTCGGCGGCTTGGCGGCTCAGGTCGGCGTAGTGGCGGTTGAAGTTCTCGCCCGAGTTGGCATCGAAGCGGCCCTGGTGGGCCAGCTGCTGCCATTGCGACAGGCCGATCGGATTGGCGGCCGGCAGCAGCACGATCTCGCCGCGCAGCGACCCGGTGTCCTCAAGGCGCTGCAGCATCTGGCGCAGATGATGAGCCACCAGCATGCCGGGCACCTCGTCGGCATGCAGCGAGGCCTGCAACACGGCCTTGCGGCCGCTGCGCTCCTGATCGGGGCCGTAATGCAGGCTCAGCAGCTCGCGCCGGGTGCCGGGCGTGCCCAGCTCGATCACATGGTGAAGGGTTTGCATCGGTTCAACGGGCCAGCATCGGCTGCAGCCAGCGCTGCTCGGCAGCGCGCAGCAGACCGACCAGGGCCAGGGTGATCAGCAGATAGAAGGCGCCGGCCGTCAGATAGGCCTCGAAGGGCAGGTAGTGGGTGGCGTTGAACTGGCGCGCCACGCCGGTCAGGTCGGCCAAAGTAACGATGCTGGCCAGCGAGGTGCCGTGCAGCATCATCACGATCTCGTTGCCATAGGCCGGCAGCGCGCGGCGCAGCGCGCTGGGCAGGGCCACACGGCGCAGCATCTGGGCCCGGCTCAGGCCCATCGCATAGGCCGCCTCGATCTCGCCGGCCGGCAAGGCGCGGATCGCGCCGGCGATGATCTCGGTCGTGTAGGCGCAGGTATTGATCGCAAAGGCTGCCACCGCGCAGAACCAGGCCGAGCTGAGCCAGGGCCAGGCCACACTCTCGCGCACCGCCTCGAACTGGGCCAGGCCGTAGTACAGCAGGAAGAGCTGTACCAGCAGCGGCGTGCCGCGGATGCAGTAGGTGAAGGCAAACACCGGCCGGCTCAGCCACGGCGAGGGCAAGGCCCGCAGCAGCGCCAGCGGCACGGCACAGACCAACCCCAGCAGCAGGGCCAGCAGCAGCAACTTGAAGGTGGTGACGGCGCCCTGCAGATACAGCGGCAGCGCCTCGGCAACCAGATCCCAGTTCATAGCCGGCTCCCCTTGACGCCGATGGCCAGGCGCCGCGACAGGCGCGCAAAACCCAGCTCCGAGACACTGGTGAAGGCCAGATAGACCAGGGCCGCCGTGCCGTAGAACAGAAAGGGCTCGCGGGTGGCACCGGCCGCGAGGCCGGCGCGATGCATCAGATCGGTCAGGCCGATCACCGAGACGATGGCCGTGCTCTTGAGCAGCACCAGCCAGTTGTTGGCCAGCGCCGGCAGCGCATGGCGCAGCATCTGCGGCGCGACGATGCGCGAGAACACCCGCCACGCGCCCATGCCGAAGGCCTGGGCCGCCTCGCGCTGGCCTGGCGGCACGGCCATGAATGCGCCGCGAAACGTCTCGGTCAGATAGGCGCCGAAAATGAAACCGATGGTGGCCACGCCGGCAACAAAGGGATTGATGTCGATGTAGTCCTGATGGCCCAGGCGCAGCGCGATTTCGTTGATCAGGGCCTGTCCGCCGAAGAAGACCAACAGCATCAGCAGCAGATCGGGCACCGCCCGTATCGTCGTCGTGTAGCTCTGGGCCAGGCCGCGCAGCAGCCGGCTGCGCGAGAGCTTGGCCAGCGCGCCCAGCAGGCCCAGGGCCAGGGCCACGCCCAGCGAAGCCAGCGCGAGCACGAGCGTCATCAGGGCGCCCTCGGCAAGGCTGGCGCCGTATCCATGCAACATCGGGAACTCCTCGCGGCTCAGGGGGTGGGCGCGTTCATCGGCAGGTAAAAAGGTCGCCTGATCTGCACCGGCAGCACATCCAGCTGCATGCGGACCACGGTGTAGTCCTCGCCGCCAAAGGCGCCGGTGAACCAGCCGCGGGTGTCGGGGCCTTTGTAGAGCCGGAACTCGAAGGCCAGGTCGGGCTTGGCATCGTCGGCCAGCGGCTGGCCGCTGAAGGCCAGGCCACGGGCCTCGCTCGCCGGGCTGTCCAGCAGCTGGCCCATCGCGTTGACGATGGTGGTGTCGCCCAGCATGTCGGGATAGAAAGGCACGCTCTTGAAATAGGGCTTGAAGCCGGTGGCATGCGGGTCGATGAAGAGGTCCTTGGCCTTCTGCGGCGAGGGCGTTGTCACGCCGCTCTTCAGCGAGTGGCGATCCCCACGATCCAGATAGCTCAGGCTGGCTCCGCGCACATTGAAGGCCGCGAGCTTGGCGTCATGCCTGGCCTGGCCCAGGTCCACCAGCAGCGCGCCCTTGGCGCCTATCACCTCGATCTCGCCGCCACGGATGATGGCGGCGCTGTTCTCCTCGACACCCAGACCCAGCCGGTAGCCTTGGGCCTGCATCAGCGGCAGCATGCGGCCGAAGCGGCCGCGCTTGAGAAAGTGCTGGTCGATGAAGAGGTCCGGGCCGACGAAGCCCAGGCCGCGGTCGGTCTCTATGCCCTCGCGCAGCTGGCCCTTCAGCACCTTCAGCGTGTCCTGCGCATCGCGGAACATCGTGCGGCTCATGATGGCCGCGCCGGCGCTGCTGCCGGCCACGACGCCGCCGCGCTCGAACACCGACCAGATCGCCTTGAGCATCTCGGTGGGTCGGCCACCGGGCTGCAAGGTGTCGACGATCAGCTCCTGGGCCCCGCCGGAGAAATAGACACCGCGCGACTCGCGCACCCGGGCGATCAGCGCCGGGTCATGGAGGCGGGCCTGCAGGTCCTCGCCCTTCAGGCGCGGGGCGACCGGGATGTGCTCGGCCTGGGCGCCGTTGCGGTTCAGCGCCTCAATGATCTGGCGGGCGCTGCGCTCGGGGTTGCCGGCGGCGGTGGCGAACACCGCGAAGCGCGCACCGGGGCCGCCGGCCTCGTCGACGATGCGCTTCCAGACCGCGTCGTTGTCGAATTTCAGCGCGCCGCCGATCGCGATGGCGGTCTGGGCGCTGGCAGGGCCGGCCTGCAGCAGCGCGGCCAGCAGCAGAAACAGTTTCAAGAAAGGCATGGAGCGTCGGTCTTGTGGTCGATGGCTGCCATCTTGTCAGCCGTCGCCGCGCCCGGCCAGCGGGTAAGGCCCTGGAAAAGCCCTCGCTGCGCCCAGGCCGCAACTGCATGTCGCATTCACGCAAGACCGCAGCAGGCCGGGGGCGGCGGCGCAACAAGGGCTTGCACGCAAGCGACGAGGACTTGCGCACAAGCGACCGCCCCGCCAAAACCCCATCCCCGCGACTTGCGGCCGACTTCTAGAGTCGCCTCAAGGCCTGCAGTCCCGGGCCCGCTCCCTCCACCGTTCGCCAAAGAGGCTCTCTATGTCCATGCCCCGCTCCCGCCGCCCCCAACTTCATCTGCTGGCTCAGGCCAGCCTGTTGCTGCTCAGCAGCGCCGCGCTGGCGCAGGAGGCCAAGCTCGAGCGCGTCGAGATCACCGGCTCCAGCATCAAGCGCATCGACGGCGAGACCGCGTTGCCGGTGCAGACCATCAAGCGTGACGACATCGACAAGAGCGGCGTCACCACCGCCGCCGAGCTGCTGAAGAACATCAGCGCCAGCGCCGCCAATCTCGGCGACGGCGCGTCGATCACCGACAACACCGGCGGCCAGCGCGGCTTCAACGGCGCCAATCTGCGCGGCATCGGCGTCTCCAGCACCCTGGTGCTGCTGAACGGCCGCCGCCTGGCCAACTTCGCATCGCCCGGTGACAGCGCCGGCGTCGATCTCAACAGCATCCCGGCCGGCGCGATCCAGCGCGTCGAGATCCTGAAAGACGGCGCCTCGGCCATCTACGGCACCGATGCGATCGGCGGCGTGATCAACTTCATCACCCGCCAGGACTATCGCGGCGTCGATATCAGCGCCTATGTGGCCGACACCCAGGACGGCGGCGCCGGCAAGCGCACCGTGACCTTGAGCGGCGGCGTCGGCGACCTCAACCGCGACCGTTTCAATGTCTTCGCGACGCTGGACATCCAGAAGCTCGACGCGCTGCGCAGCACCCAGCGCGACTTCATCCAGGACCGTCCGCTGGCCGAGACCGTGCCCTACTACCTGTCGAGCCGCCCCTTCCCCGGCAATATCCGACTGTCGGGCACGGCCGCCACCCGCAACGCCCAGCTGGCCGCGATCAATGCCGCCGGCTACCGCTTCAACGGCCAGCCTTACAACCAGCGCACGCTCAATCTGTTCGCACCGGGCTGCAATCCGCCCGCCTCGGTCTACACCGAGCTGGTCGGCACCCAGGCCTGCGGCTATGACTACATGGCCGATACCGAGATCTATCCCAAGTCCGACAAGATCGCCTTCCTCAGCCGCGGCATCGCCGATCTGGGCGGCGGCCAGCAGGTCTTTGCCGAGCTGATGCTGGCGCGGGCCGAGACGCTGTATGTGCTGTCGCCCAACCCGACCACGCTGACCGGCGTCAACTGGAGCGCGGTCAACGCCTTCCTGCCCAATCCGGTCAACCACCCGAGCAGCTTCGAAGTGCGCTTTCGCGCCACCGAGCTGGGCAACCGCAGCAGCGAAGTGACCAGCGAAGCCAATCGCGTCGTCGTCGGCACCACCGGCACCTTCGGCAGCTGGGACTACACGGTGGGCGCCAGCCATGCGCTCAACAAGGTCGAGGACCGCTATGTCAACGGCTACTTCAAGTTCAATGAGCTGGTAGCGGCCGTGCGCGGCGGCCAGATCAACCCCTTCGGTCCCAGCCCGGCCGCCAGCCAGGCGCTGATCCAGTCGCTGCGCATCGACGATGCGGCACGCCGCAGCGAGGGCACGACCTCGGGCCTCGACGCCAAGATCACCGGCACCCTCGGCCAGCTTGACGGCGGCGATATCGGCGTGGCCTTCGGCGCCGAGCTGCGCCGTGAGACCCAGAAGTTCACGCCCTCGGCCCTGCTGGTCAGCAACAATATCGGTGGCGACCGCGACGGCAGCGGCACCAGCCCGGCCCTCGTCGCCACCAGCAACGGCCGCAATATCAGCTCGGCCTATGCCGAGATCAGCGCCCCTTACAGCAAGACCCTGGAGATCCAGGCCGCGCTGCGCGCCGACCACTACCAGCGCGTCGGCAGCTCGGTGAACCCCAAGCTGGGCCTGCGCTGGCAGCCGAACAAGGAGCTGCTGGTGCGCACCTCGGCCGGCACGGGCTTCCGGGCGCCGAGTTTCAGTGAGCTCTACCGCCCGACCTCCTATGGCACCAGCGCCGCCTTCCTGTACGACGGCGTCTATGACTCCTTCGAGCAGTACCCCACCGAGAAGGTCGCCAACCCCGATCTGAAGCCCGAGAAGAGCAAGCAGTTCTCGATGGGCCTGGTGTTCGAGCCGCTGCGCGACACCAGCGTCAGCGTCGACTACTGGCACATCAAGAAGACCGATGTGATCAGCGACCTGTCCGGCAAGATCATCCTGGAGAATCCGGATCGCTACGCCGCCTATATCAAACGCGATCCGATCGACGATTTCCCGACCCTGATCCTGCGCAAGGAGAACCAGGGCGGCCTGAAGACCTCGGGTCTGGACTTCGAAGGCCGCTGGCGCTCGGCCAGCACGGCAGCCGGCCGCTTCGGTGTGAACTTCAGCGGCACCTATGTGATCGAGTACAAGCGCCAGTTCGGCAAGACCGAACCCTTCATCGAGAACGCCGGCCGCTTCCTGCAGGACCAGACCATCCAGCGCTGGCGCCATCGCCTGTCGCTGGACTGGGACTTCGGCCCCGCCAGCCTGACCCTGGGCAATAGCTACTTCTCGGGCCATACCGACGACAGCTACCTGCCCGACACCCAGCCGCGCAAGGTCAAGGCCTATGCGCTGTGGGACCTGAGCGGCAGTTACGCGATCAGCAAGGACCTGAAGCTGCGCGCCGGCCTGCTGAACCTGCTGAACACCGACCCGCCGTTCAGCAACCAGTCCTACTACTTCCTGTCCACCTATGACCCGACCTACACCGACCCGCGCGGCCGAACCTGGTTTGCGAGCCTGAACTACAGCTTCCGCTGAGCGGGCCACAGCGCCAGGCCGCCGGCCAGGCTGAAGGCCTGGTCGCGGCCCAGCCGCCGCAGCGCCCTCGCGGCCTGGGCGCTGCGCTTGCCGCTGCGGCAGAAGAACAGCAGCGGCGTCCCGGCCGGCAGGGCCAGCCAGCCGGGCAGCGCCTCGGGCAGCGCCGACAGCGGCACGGCCTGGCAGGGCAAGGCCGTGCCGAGATCGAGGCTCAGGCCCATGCGCTGCTCGTAGGGCTCGCGCACATCGACCAGCAGCAGCTCGGGGTGCTGCTGCAGCAGGGCTCGCACGGCGGCGGCGTCCAGCTCCGGCCGCTGCTCCTGCGCATCACCGCCCTCCAGCGACAGCACCGGATGCAGCGGGCGCGGGCCGGCGCTGCATTGGCGCAAGGACTCGCCGCAGGCGCGGATGCGCTCGCAGGCCTGGGCGATGAACTCGGGCTCGGTGGCCGGGCCGAAGGACAGGCGCACCGCCGAGGCCGTCTGCCAGTCGGGCAATCCCATGGCCTCCAGCACATAGCTGGGCTGGGCCTTCGCGGCGCCACAGGCCGAGCCGCCGCTGACGCGGATCTCGGCGGCGTCGAACAGGTCCAGCAGCAGCTTGGCGCTCAGGCCCGGCACCGCGAAGTTCAGCGTGGTGGGCAGGCACAGATCTGGCGGCGCATTGAAGACCAGGCCGGGAAAGGCCTGCCGCAGCGCGTCGGCGAGGCGCTCGCGGTAGCCGGCCAGCACGGCATGGTGCTTGAAGGTCTTGCCCTCATCCAGCGCCGCCAGCACCGCGCCCAGCGCGGCAATGCCCGACACATTCTCGGTGCCCGCGCGCTGCGCGCCCTCCTGGCCGCCGCCGGCCATCAGGGGCGTCAGCGGCGCGCCTTCGCGCACATAGAGCAGGCCTATGCCCTTGGGCGCATAGAGCTTGTGGCCCGAGAACGGCGCGTAGTCGATACGGCGCGCGGCCAGGTCCAGGCTCAGCTTGCCCAGGGCCTGCACGCTGTCCACCAGCCACAGCGCCGGGCTGTCGGCCAGCGCGGCTGCGATGCCGTCCAGATCGCTGATCACGCCGGTTTCGTTGTTGGCGGCCATGGTGCAGACCAGGCCGGCGCGCGGCGCCTGGGCGCGCAGCCAGTCCAGATCGTGGCGGCCGTCGCGGCCGACCGGAATCGCCTGCACGACAAAGTTCAGGCCCAGCAACGCGTTCCAGTGCTTCAGCGCCTCGGGCACGGCCTTGTGCTCGGTGGCGCCATACAGCAGCAGATCGGGGACGAACTGTCCGGCATCGCGCCGGGCCCGCAAGGCGTTCAGCGCCGACAGCACCGCCGTCTGTATGCCCTCGGTGGCACCGCTGACGAAGAGCAGCTGGCCGCTGGGTGCGCCCAGCACCCGCCGCGCCTGCGCGCGCACGGCGTCCATCAGCGCGCGGGCCTTCAGCCCGGTGCTGTGGATGCTGCTGGGGTTGCCGAAGTCATCGGCCATGGCCGCCAGCGCGGCGTCGCGGGCCTGGGGCAGCACCGGCGTGGTGGCATTGGCATCGAGATAGATTTCCATGGGATCGGGCGCGGGGCACCGCTGGCTTTGCTGATGCCCGGAATTCTGCGCGGCCGGGGCCGGAAACAACGTTCGTTGTTGACCGTTCTCCGGTCTTGTTATGCAATCCCATTTCTCAACAGAGAATAATTATGAAATTGGATTCCCTGGATCTGAAAATTCTTGAACTGCTGCAGCAGGACGCCGAGCAGCAGGTGGCGCAGATCGCCGCCCAGGTGGGCCTGTCGACCACGCCCTGCTGGCGGCGCATCCAGCGCCTGAAGGAAGCCGGCGTGATCACCCGCCAGGTGGCCCTGCTGGACGCGCGCAAGATCAATGTGGGCGTCACCGTCTTCGTCTCGGTGCGCACCAGCATCCACAGCCAGGAGTGGTTCGAGCGCTTTCGCGCCACCATCCAGGCGATTCCCGAGGTGGTCGAGTTCTACCGGATGAGCGGCGATGTCGACTATCTGCTGCGCGTGGTTGTGCCCGATATCGCGGCCTACGACGCGGTCTACAAGCGCCTGATCGCCGGCACCGAGCTGCACGACGTCAGCTCCAGCTTCGCGATGGAGGAGCTGAAGCTGACGACGGCGTTGCCGCTGAGCTATGTGAAGTGAAAAGGCGGCGTCAGGCCGCGATGCCCAGCTCGGCGGCCATGCGGTGGACCAGGGCCGTCAAGGCCTCGACCTCGGCCCGCAGGCGCGCCTGCTCGGCGCGCAAGGCCTCGATCTCCTGCTCGCGCGGCAGCGCCGGTGCCGCTGCTCCGCCGCTGTAGGCGTCGTGCGCCACCGGCCCGCTCAGCAGATGGGCCCAGCGCGACTCGCGCGCACCCGGCGCACGCGCCAGCTTGATCACATAGGGCTGAGGCTCGCGGCTGGCCAGTTCATCGAGAAAGCCCTCGACCGAGGAGATGTCGGCAAAGCGGTGCAGGCGCTCGGTGTACAGGCGCAGCTCGGCGGCGGTCAGCGGGCCGCGCAGCATCAACAGGGTCAGAATGGCCAGCGCCGCGCCGGGCACACCCAGCACGCGCGCGGCGTTGTGCTCGAAGCGCACGACGCGGCTGCCGCTGACGGTGTTGATCAGGTGCATGGCCTTGAGCTCATCGAGCGCCTGCAGCACCTCGGACTCGGAGGCATTCATCACCGGGTCGCGCGCGGTCTTCTGGTTGCAGCCCAGGGTCAGCGCGTTGACGGACAGCGGGTAGCTGTCCGGCACGGTGTGCTCCTTCTCGACCAGCACGGCCAGCACGCGGGCCTCCAGGGAGGTCAGGTCACGCAGTGTCGACATGCGCTCAGACTCCGAAGCCATCATCGGCCTGGATCACGGCCCCGTTGATGAAATGGCTCTCGTTGGCGCACAGCATCAGCAGCGAGGTGTCGAGGTCCTGCGGATGGCCGACGCGCTTGCGCGGCAGCAGGTCGATCAGCTTCTTGCCGCCGTCGGTGGTCCAGTGGTGATGGTTGATCTCGGTGTCGATATAGCCGGGGCAGATCGCGTTGACATTGATGCCGTACTTGCCCCACTCCAGCGCCATCGCCTTGGTCATGTGGATCACGGCGGCCTTGCTCATCGAGTAGACGCCGATCTGGCTGAGCACCCGCAGGCCGGCCATCGACGCGATATTGACGATGCGCCCGCCGATGAAGGTGCCCGGCGCCGAACCGCGGGCCCGCGCCAGCATGCGCTTGCCGACCTCCTGCGCAACGAAGAAGGCGCCACGCACATTGGTGTCCATCACGAAGTCGTAATCATCGACGCCGACATCGACCAGCTTCTGCGTCGTGCTGACGCCGGAGTTGTTGATCAGGATGTCCAGCGTGCCGACCTCGGTCTCGGCATGGGCGACGGCCGACTTGATGCTGTCCAGATCGGTGACGTCCAGGGTCACGACATGGGCGTCGCCGCCGGCTGCCTCGATCTCGGCGCGCAAGGCCTTGAGCCGGTCCAGTCGCCGACCGGCCAGCACCACCCCGGCGCCGGCCTTGGCCAGGGTCTTGGCGAACTGCGCGCCCAGGCCGCTGGAGGCGCCGGTCACCAGGGCCACACGGCCCGATAAGTCAATGCTGTAGCTCATGGTCTCGTCCTCGGAAAACTGCTGGAGGAAACGATAGCATGCGCGCCGGCCATGATCGGACTCAGCGACGGTCTGTCAGCGCAGGTGCTCGATGATCCAGTCCTGTGCCTGCTCGGCCGGCAGCGGCCGGGCATAGAGATAGCCCTGGCCCTTGTCGCACTCCAGCACCGCCAGGATGTCCGCCTGCCCGGCGGTCTCGACACCCTCGGCCACCGTGCGCATGCCCAGGCTGCGCGCCACCCGCACAGTCGCCTCGATCAGCACACGGTGGTGGGCGCTGGTCTCGGCCTGGCTGACGAAGGAGCGGTCGATCTTCACCACATCGACCGGCAGCAGGTGCAGGCTGGCCAGCGAGGAGTAGCCGGTGCCGAAGTCGTCCAGCGCCAGGCCTATGCCCAGGGCCTTGAGCCGATGCAGCATGCGCTGCACCGACTCGCCCTGCGCGGCCAGGCTCTCGGTGATCTCCAGTTGCAAATGCCGTGCCGCCAGGCCGCTGTCGGCCAGCGAGCGGGCTACCAGCTCGGGCAAATGGGCATCGGCCAGCTGCGCACGCGACAGATTGACCGAGAGGATCTGCGGCGCGCCGTCTCCGAGCTGGCGCTGCCAGGCGGCGAACTGCCGGCAGGCCGTGTCCAGCACAAAAGCGCCCAGCGGCGCGATCAGGCCGGTCTCCTCGGCCACATCGATGAACTCGACCGGCGGCACCAGGCCGCGCGCCGGGTGCTGCCAGCGCACCAGCGCCTCGACCCCGCTGCAAGCCCCGCCGACCAGATCGACCAGCGGTTGATAGACCACAAACAGCTCGCCCTGCGCCAGCGCCCGACGCAGATCGCTCTCGACCTGGCCGCGCCGCGCCGCGCGCTGTTTCATCTGCGGCTCGAACACACAGTAGCGGGCGCCGCCCGCACGCTTGGCCACCCGCATCGCGGTGCTGGCGTCCTGCAGCACCGCATCGGCATCACCCTCGGCCTGGGCCCGCAGCACCACGCCCATGCTGGCGCTCAGATGCAGTTGCTCGTGGGCGATGCCATAGGGCTTGGCCAGCGCATCAAGCAGGCGCTGCGCGACGCCGTGCACATCGTCGGCGCGGCGCAGGCCCTCCAGCACGACGACAAACTCGTCACTGCCCAGCCGGGCGGCGGTCTGGGTGTGCGACGGCACCGCGATGCCGCTGACCACCACATCGCCCAGCCGCACCGTGCTGCTCAGCCGCTCGGCGATCAGGCGCAGCAGCTCGTCGCCGACGCCGGGGCCCAGGCTGGCATTGACGCGATTGAAGCGGTCGATATTGATGAAGAGCAGCGCGAACTGATAGGCCGCATCGGACCGCGCATGCAGCAGGGCCTGCTCGATGCGCTCGAGCGCCACCGCGCGGTTCGGGATCAGGGTCAGGCTGTCGGTGCGGGTGGCGTCGCGCAGCTGCGAGGCCACCCGCTGCTGCTCGTCCAGCGCCGCCGCCGTCGCATCGCTGACGCTGGCGATCAAGGTGTCGGCATCGAGCTTGAGCAGGCGGATGTCCAGCGCCTTGACGAGACTGCGCGGGTGCGCCACCGGCACCCGCAGTGCCTCGCAGATCACGCCGTTCGATTCGCCCAGCGCGGCCGTCTGCGCACGCAGCTCGGGCGCCACGGTCTGCAAGGCATCGAAAAGATTGAGCAGATTGCCGCCGGGCGCCACCGGCATCAGCAGCTGCGCCGACATCGGGTTGGCCATCATGATCTCGCCATCCGGCCGCGCCTGCAGCAGGCCGATCGGCGACTGGTAGAGAAACTGGATCAAGGCCTCGTAGGCGCCGGCCTCCGGCTTCATAGGCCGGTCTCCAGCTCGCTGGGGGCGGCGCTGCCATGCCAGCGCTGCGCCCGGTTTCGGCCCAGCGCCTTGGCCTGGTAGAGCGCGGCGTCGGCGCGCTTGATCAGTGCATCCAGACCGGCCACACCGGCCTGCATCTGGGCCACGCCGGCACTGACGGTGTAGCGGACGCAGTGTCCGTCGATCTCGACCGGCCGCTCCGCAATGCTCTGGCACAGGCGCGATGCCAGAGCCTCGGCGCCGTCGATCGTGGTGTCCGGCAGCAGCAGGATGAACTCCTCGCCGCCGACCCGGGCCACCACATCGAGCGAGCGCGAGCAGGCGCCCAGCGCCACTGCCAGATGGCGCAGCACCGCGTCGCCGGCGGCATGGCCATGGCGGTCATTGATCTGCTTGAAATGATCAGCATCGATCATCACCAGCGACAAGGGGCGCGGCTGCCGGGCCCAGCGCTGCAACTCGATCTCGGCGGCCTCGAAGAAGGCCCGACGGTTGGCCAGGCCCGTCAGGTGGTCGCAGAAGATCGAGCGGCGCAAGGCCTCATGAGCCTCGCGGCGGTCGGAGATGTCGCGGATGATCAGGCTGTAGCCGCGCGGCGCGCCGGCCTCGTCGGCGCCCTCATGCAGCGGCGCGATCAGGCAGCTGCCCCAGAAGCGCGAGCCGTCGGCACGCAGCCGCCAGCCCTCGTCCAGACTCCAGCCGCTGCGGTCGGCCTCATGCAGACGATCCTGCATCCGTGCCGGCGACAGGTCATCGGGCGGATAGAAGACCGCGTAGCCGCGCCCTAACGAGGCCTCGGCCGCAAACCCGGTCACCCGTCCGACGCTGGGGTTCCAGGCTTGCACAGCCCCCTGCTCGTCCAGTGGCAGCAGCGCATAGTCGGTGATGCCGCTGACGATGGTGTTGATCCAGGCCTGGCTCTGGCGCAGTTCGCGCTCGCGCCTGACGGACTGGGTCACGTCGTTGAGCACGGCCATCAAGCGCTCGTCATCGAGCTTGAGCAGGCTCAGAGACAGCAACTGCGGTTCGGCATGCCCCGAGCCGGCTGGGGCCACCTGCAGCTGCTGCGCCTCGACAATCATGCCGTGCGAGCCCTGAAAGTCGGCCACGCGGTGGCGCAGGTCCGGCGCCACATCGGCCAGCGCGGTGAAGAGATTGGCCAGCGCGCCGTCGCGCGACAGCGGCATCAGCAGCTGTGCGGAGAGCGGATTGATCAGCAGAATCTCGCCGTCAGGGCGCAGTTGCAGCAGGCCTATCGGCGCCATGTAGAGAAACTGCAGCAGCGCCTCGTGCTCCTGCTCGATCACGGAGGTGCTCATCGGGGGGCAGGCTCAAGGGGCACGGTTGACCAGCACATAGCGCCGTGCAGCGCCGGGGCTAGCCAGCAGGCGCAGCCTGACCTTGACGGGCCGCATCCGCAAGGTCAGCACATAGTCGATCATGTCATCCAGCGCGCTGCTCGCCTGCTGCGCGTCTTCGAAGCGCTGCGCCACCATGAAGTTGTTCATGCAAGGCGCCACCACGGTGAACAGCGCATGCCCCAGCACGCGCTCCGGCGACAAGCCGGCGGCCTTGGACTCAAAAGCGTTGTAGCGCCGGACCACCCCTTCAGCATCAAAACCGATGACACCAAAGTCCAGGGCATCGAGCTCGGCATCGCCGGCCTGTTCAAGCAGCATCAGCAATCCTTGATCGGCAAAAGCGGGGTTTTGAACAGTGTTCATCGAGTTCTCTTGGGCAGATGGGAGGCAAATCGCTCTCTGGGTATACCGTCTTTTCGGCTCAACGGCAGGAAACATGAGGCCACGGCCGGCTCAGAACTGCATGAAGCTCACCCCGGCACCTATGCTGGTCTGGCGGAAGTTGTAGTCGGTCAGCGTTTCGCCATAGCCGCGGAAGGCTTGCAGATACCAGCGCAGGCCGTTGGGCTGGTCCTCGAAGACCGGGTAGGTCCATTCCAGCTGCAGCGCGCCGTACTTGACGTTCTTCAGGGTGCTGCGATAGAGCAGCGAGGCGGTGTGCTTGCCATGGGCCCAGTTCAGCTGAAACTCGCCGCGGCCGCGGTAGCTGACCAGGTCGGGGTTGTTGTCGGTGGCCAGCGGCTCGTTGAGGCGCTGGGTCAGCCGGGTGCTCAGCGACCAGTCGCCGCGCTCGAAGCCGGCGCCCAGATTGACGCGGTTCCAGCTGCGCGACAGCGGATCGGACTGGCCGTTGGACTGGTGGGCGATGCCCAGTTGCGCATAGCGCCATTGCCAGCCGAAGGGCAGCTGGCGCCAGGCCTCGGGCGTGGGCAGCACATAGATCACCTCGGGCTCGTAGTCGCTGTTGCGAAAGGGCTTGGAGTCCTTGCCATTCCAGATCTGCCACATCGCCTGCTGGGTGAAGGCCACCCACAGATCGCCGCCGGGCAAGATCAGGTCCTGGGCCAGCTTGGTGCGCAGCGAGAGCTGGAACTTGGCCTCCTCGCGCCGGTAGTTCGGCTGCGCCACCACCGCCTGGGTTGGCGACTGCGGCTGGCGGTTGATACGGCTGGTGTAGTGAAAGGGCAGCACGTAGTTGGGCTTGTAGCCGACGAAGTTGAAGGTGCCGCGCTTGTCCTCGGCGTCGAGCTCCCAGAACTTGGACATCAGGCTGGAGCTGCTGCGCGTTTGCCCGGCGTTCAGTGCGCCCTTGGGAGCCAGCTCGGAGCTGGATGGCAAGGGCGCCGCCACCGCCGTGGGCGCCGCTTCGGGCGAAGGCGGCAGCTCGGGCGCGCGGCCCGCCAGCTTGTCGTAACAGGCCAGGCGGTCGGCCGGGGCGCCGATCGCCGCGCAGTAGGCCAGGGTCGGCGCCTCGGCATCGGCCAATGCCGGCTGAGCACAGGCGGCAGCCAGCAGGATCAACAGCGATGGGGCAGCGAAATGTCTGGTCATGAGGGCATTGAAAACGATTCGAGCTGCGCATGATCGCAGCCCTGGCGCTGCCGGTCTGTGACACGGGGTTTCCGCGCCGTGCTAGAGGCCTCAGTCCAGAGGCAAAAAGCACGATCGTTCTATTTTTCAATCGCACCAGTAGAATGCGGCCCGAACAGCGCGCGGCCGCCCGCGTGACTCCAGCAAAAGAACCAAGGACAAGCATGACGAGCGAAGAACTTGTGGCCCAGTACGGTCCGCGCGAGAACATGGAATACGACGTGGTCGTGGTGGGCGGTGGCCCGGCCGGCCTGGCCAGCGCGATCCGGCTCAAGCAGCTGGCGGCCGCCAAGGGTCAGGACTTGTCCGTGGTGGTGCTGGAAAAGGGCTCCGAGCCCGGCGCGCACATCCTGTCCGGCGCCGTGATGGACCCCCGCGCCATCACCGAGCTGTTCCCGAACTGGCAGGAGCTCGGCGCCCCGCTGAAGCAGGCGGTGACCGGCGACGAGGTGCTGTTCCTCAGCGAGACCGGCGCCACCAGCACGCCGCAGTGGCTGATCCCCGAGTGCTTCCACAACCACGGCAACTATGTGATCTCGCTGGGCGCGGTCAGCAAATGGCTGGGCGAGCAGGCCGAGGCACTGGGCGTCGAGATCTTCCCCGGCTTCACCGCCGCCGAGATCGTCTATGGCGAGCAGGGCGAGGTGCGCGGCATCGCCACCGGCAATATGGGCGTGGGCAAGGACGGCGAGCCCACCGGCGAGTTCCAGCTGGGCATGGAGCTGCTGGGCAAGTACACCATCTTTGCCGAGGGCTCGCGCGGCCATCTGGGCAAGCAGCTGATCGCCAAATACCAGCTCGACGCCGGCAAGGACCCGCAGAGCTATGCGATCGGCATCAAGGAGCTGTGGGAAGTGCCGGCCGACAAGGCCAAGCCCGGCCTGGTCGTGCACACCGCCGGCTGGCCGATGGACAACGAGACCTATGGCGGCGGCTTCCTCTACCACCTGGAAGGCAACAAGATCACGCTGGGCTTTGTCGTCGGCCTCGACTACAAGAACCCCTGGCTCTCGCCCTTCGAGGAAATGCAGCGCTGGAAGACCCATCCCAGCATCCGCGCCCATCTGGAGGGCGGCAAGCGCATCAGCTACGGCGCGCGCGCGATCACGGCCGGCGGCCTCTTGAGCCTGCCCAAGACCGTGTTCCCCGGCGGCGCCCTGGTCGGTTGCGATGCCGGCTATCTGAACGCGGCCCGCATCAAGGGCAGCCATGCGGCCATCAAGACCGGCATGCTGGCCGCCGAAGCCGCCTTCGAGGCCCTGGGCGCCGGCCGCTCGCACGACGAGCTGGCCGCCTACCCGGCCGCCTTCGAGCAGAGCTGGCTGCACGCCGAGCTGAACCAATCGCGCAACTTCAAGCAGTGGTTCAAGAAGGGCAACACGGTCGGCGCGCTGATGACCGGCATCGAGCAATGGTTCCTGCCCAAGCTGGGCATCAAGAGCCCGCCGTGGACGATCCACCGCACCCTGCCCGACCATGTCTATCTGCGCCCCGCCGCCGAGTCGAGCAAGATCGCCTACCCGAAACCCGATGGCAAGCTGACCTTCGACCGCCTCTCCTCGGTCTTCGTCTCCAACACCAACCATGCGGAAGACCAGCCGGCCCACCTGACGCTGAAGGACGCCTCGGTGCCGGTGGCCATCAATCTGGCCAAGTTCGCCGGCCCCGAGAGCCGCTACTGCCCTGCCGGGGTCTACGAGTTCGTCAAGACCGATGCCGGCGAGGACCGCTTGCAAATCAACGCGCAGAACTGCGTGCACTGCAAGACCTGCGACATCAAGGACCCGACGCAGAACATCGTCTGGGTCACCCCCGAAGGTGGGGGCGGGCCCAACTACGCAGGCATGTAAAGTCCGACGCAGCGCTTAGCCTTCCGCCATAGCCCGCCCTCACCGGCGGGCTTTTTCATGTCTGCCTTGCTTATCCCTATGCCCTCGCTGATCCGCACTGCCCTGCTCACGATCGCCGCCCTGGCAGGGTCGGCCGCCCAGGCCCAGCCGCTGAGCCGCGCCGAGGTGTTCCGCTCGCCCGACTATGCCGCCGCCCAGCTCTCGCCCAGCGGCCGCTATGTGGCCGTTCTGGTACCCGGCGAAGACCGCCGCCGCAACCTGGCCGTCCTCGATCTTGACAGCGCCCGTTTCAGCGCCCGAATCTCCGTGCCTTTTGCCGACGTCGGCGAGTTCATCTGGCTCGGTGACGCGCGTCTGGTGTTCTCGCTGACCCAGCTGGGACAGAGCCGCAAGACCAGCAGCCATGTCGGTGGTCTCTATGTGGTTGGCCGCGACGGCAAGGAGCAGCGCCGCCTGTTCCAGACCGCCGGCGAATGGGCCAACACGGGCGTGCGCCGGATGGTGCAGATGTGGCCGCAGCAACGCGTGCCGGGCAGCGATGAGGAGCTGATCGTGGCCAGCAACGATGTGGACGAGCACAGCATCGATCTCTATCGCCTCAATGTGCTGACCGGCAAACGCACACTGCTGACCGACAAGCGCCCGCCGCGCATCGGCCGCTGGGTGCTGGATGCGCAGCTTCAACCCCGGGTGGCGATCGGCCGGGAGGCCGACTCGCTGGATCTGATCAGCCACTACCGTGACAGCGACGGCAGCTGGCGCGAGCTCTGGCGCCATCGCGGCAGCCGTGGCGACATCAGCGTGCCGCTGAGCATCGAGGCCGACGGCAAGCTGCTGGTCGCCAGCAACGAGGGCCGCGACACCACGTCCGTGCGCGAATATGACCCGCAGCGCCAGCAATGGGGCGAGGTCCTGGTCGAGCATCCGCGTTACGACGTGGCCGTTGACGCGCTGGGATCGCCCGTCGGCGCGCAGCTGCATCATGAGCTCACCCACGAGCTGCTGGGCTTTGCCGTCGCGGCCGAGCGCCCGCTGCAGCTCTGGATGGACGAGCGCCGCCGGGCTGTGCAGGCACTGGTCGACAAGGCCCTGCCGGGCCGCAGCAACATCCTGCAGTTCAGCGCCGGCGATCGGGTGCTGGTGGGCTCCAGCTCAGACACCGAGGTGATGCGCTGGTATCTGCTGGACAGCCGGCAAGGCCTGCTCACCGAGCTGCTGAACAGCCGCCCCGGGCTGGCACGCGAACGCGTGCCGGGGACCGAGATCCTGGAGCTGCGCGCCCGCGACGGCCTGCCCCTGCTGGCGTATCTGCTCAAGCCAGCCAGGGCGCCAAAAGGCCAACCCCTGCCCGTGCTGATGCTGGTGCACGGCGGCCCCTGGGACCGTGGTGCCGTCTGGGGCGATGAGTACGGCGACATGGCCACGGCCCGTTGGTTGGCCTCGCGCGGTTATCTGGTCGTGCTGCCCAGCTTTCGCGGCAGCCTGGGCTTCGGCAAGCGCATGCTGCAAGCCTCGCGCGGCCAGTTCGGCCTGGCCATGCAGGATGATCTGGACGATGTGCTGGCGGCCGTGCTCCAGCGCGCCGATGCCGACCCGCAGCGCCTGTGCATCATGGGCGCCAGCTACGGCGGTTATGCCAGCCTGATGGCGGCGGCGCGCGCGCCCGAGCGCTACCGCTGCGTCGTGGCAGGCCTGCCGGTCAGCGATCTGCCGGCGCTGCTGGACTCGGGCTGGAGCGACATCTCCAGCAACGAGCGGGCGCGCGAGTTCTGGGTCGAGATGGTGGGTGATCCCAAGCAGCAGCGCGCCGCGCTGCAGGCCGTCTCGCCGGTCCATCTGGCCGACAGAATCACATCCAAGGTGTTGATTTACGCCGGTGTCGATGACCGCCGCACGCCGCTGGAGCAGGCCGAGAGCATGCGCCGCGCCTTG
This sequence comes from Paucibacter sp. XJ19-41, assembly GCF_028462495.1. NCBI lineage: Bacteria > Pseudomonadati > Pseudomonadota > Betaproteobacteria > Burkholderiales > Sphaerotilaceae > Roseateles > Paucibacter sp. XJ19-41. The sequence continues at coordinate 30,251 of NZ_JAQOWX010000023.1, read as the reverse complement.
CAGCGTGCCGGCAATGAGCCGCTCTGGCTGGCCAAGTACGGCGAAGGCCACGGCTACCGGCTCACCGGCAACCATAACGAAATGCTGGACCTGCTGGAGCGCTTTCTGGCCGAGCAGCTCAAGCCCTGATCGCGTCAGCCCAGCGGATAGTCGTAGCGCACAAAGCCACGATGCTGGGCCACCCGGTCATAGAGCGCGCGGGCCCTGGCGTTGTGGGCCTGGGTCAGCCAGTAGTAGCGCGTCGCGCCCTGCGCGGCGGCGCGCTCGGCCACCGCCTCGATCAAGTCCGCAGCCACCCCCTGGCCGCGCGCATCCGGGTCGACGAAAAGGTCCTGCAGATAGCAGCTCGAACCGGTCCAGACGCTGGTGTGAAACAGGTAGTGCGCCAGGCCCAGCAGCCGGCCGTCCGCACCGACCGCCGCCAGCCCATGGACCTCCTACCCGGCCAGCAGGCGTTGCCAGGCCAGCTCGTAGGTGGCCTCGTCATGCGCGGTCTCGTAGAAGGCCTTGTAGCCGCGCGCCAGCGGCTCCCAGCCGGCACGGTCTGCGGCCTGCAGGGGCCGAATCGTCCAGTCCGGCCGGCTCATGCGCCCAGCCCCAGTTGATGCATCCACCGCGCCAGTTCGCGTTCATTGGCCGTGCCGGCCTCGCTGTGGGCGATGATGCGCGCACGCTCGAGCGCCGAGCGGTTCTGGCTCAGCTTGGCCTTGGCCTCCCAGCGCGCCACCCTGATGCGGAAGCCCACGATGGCGCCCAGCAGCTTGTGCTGGAAGTCCTCGGGCAGGCCGCGCCACTGCTCGGCATAGCCGGGCTCATGGCGGGCAATCAGACGCTTGAGCAGCGCGTCCTTGGCGGCGGCCTCGTCGATGGTCTCCAGCGCGCCGTGCACATGGACGGCCAGGTAGTTCCAGGTCGGCACATTGAGCCGGGTTTCGTAGTGCGTCGGTGAGATATAGCCGTCCGGCCCGCTGAACACCGCCAGCACCTGGCCCTGCGCGGCCAGCCAGGCCCAGTGCGGATTGGCGCGCGCCATATGGCCCTCCAGCCACCAGCCCTCTTCATCGCCCCCCCAGGACAGCGGCAGATGGGTCACGAAACTCTGCCCCTGCGCATCGGGGCCGACCAGCATCGCGAAGGGTTGTTCATCGATCAGCCGGCGCGCCAGCGCCAGATCGCTCAGTGCAAAGTGTTTGGGTGTGTACATGGGCGCCACTCTAGGGCATCGCTTGGTACGATCAAAGATCCAATATCCGGAATTTTTATGGCACCAATCCTGGCCCTCGATCCAGCCGGCATGAAGCTGCAGCCGGGTCAGCCGCTGGCCCGTCAGATCCATGCGCAGCTGAAGACACGCATCCTGCAAGGCCAGCTGCCGGCCGCACTGCGCCTGCCGACCACGCGCGAGCTGGCGGCCGCGCTGGGGGTGTCGCGCAACACCGTGGTGCGGGCCTATGAGCAGCTGCTGGCCGAGGGCTTTCTGCAGACCCGCGTCGGCGATGGCAGCTATGTGGCCGGGCTGCCGGGCGGCGCCATCGCACAGGCCGCCGGGGTCGCAGCGCAGCAGGCCATGCCGAGCACCGCGCTGTGGCAGCATCTGCAGCGCTACAGCCAGCCCCGCATGGTCGAGGGGCCGCCGCGCGCTTTCCGCTACGGCGTGCCGGCACTGGACCTCTTCCCCGCCGAGATCTGGGCCCGGCTGCAGGCGCGCTTCTGGCGCCGCGCCGGCCAGCAATCGCTGGGCTACTCCGACCCTGCCGGCCTGCCGCGCCTGCGCGAGATGGTGGCCCGCTACCTGAGCCATTCGCGCGGCCTGCGCTGCACGGCCGAGCAGGTGCTGATCACCGGCGGCTCTCAGCAGGCCATCGCGCTGGCCGCGCTGGCCCTGCTCGGGCCCGGCGAGCGCGCCGCGATCGAGTCGCCCGGCTACCGTGCCGCCGCTGCGGCGCTGGCCCTGCAAGGGGGTCGGGTCTTGCCCGTGCCGGTCGATGCCCAGGGCCTGCAGGTCGGCGCGCTGGAGGCGCTGGGGCCTTGCCGGCTGGCCTACGTCTCGCCCTCGCACCAGTTTCCCGGCGGCGCGGTGATGAGCTTGCAGCGGCGCCTGGACCTGCTGGCCTGGGCGCAGCGCCATGACGCCTACATCCTGGAGGACGACTACGACGGCGAGTACCGCTACACCGGCGTGCCGCTTGCGCCGCTGGCCAGCCTAGACCGCAGCGGCCGCACGCTCTATATCGGCACCTTCTCCAAGCTGCTGTTCCCGGGCCTGCGCCTGGGCTATCTGGTGGCGCCGCCGGCCTGGGCCTCGAATCTGGCCAAGCTGCGCGCACTGCTGGACCGGCATGCTTCGATCGCCGATCAGAGCGTGATGGCCGACTTCATCGAGCAGGGTCACTTCCTGCGCCATGTGCGCCGGGTGCGTCGCGCCGCCGAGCGCCGGCGCGACGCGCTGCTGGGCAGCTGGCAGCAGCACTTCGGCACCGCGCTGCCGCTGGCGCAGGTCGATGCCGGCCTGCACGCGCTGCTGCCGCTGGACAGTGCCGTGCAGGAGCAGCGCCTGCATGCCCTGGCCGAGGCCCAGGGCGTCGAGCTGGGCCCGCTGCGCCAGGTCGGCGCCGTGCTGCCGGCCAGCGCGCGCGCCGGCCTGCTGCTGGGTTTTGCCGGCGTGACCGAGGCACAGATCCGGTCCGCCGTCGCAACGCTGGCCCGCGCCTGGCGATAAGGGGCGGTCCGGAAACAACAAAGCCCCCGCAGCTTGCGCTGCGGGGGCTTTTCAACTGTTGGCGGAGTCGGAGAGATTCGAACTCTCGATGCAGGTTTTGCCCACATACTCCCTTAGCAGGGGAGCACCTTCGGCCACTCGGTCACGACTCCAGCTGAGCCTCGCATTCTATACGAAGAATTCGAGGCTTCAAGGAAAATCAGGCAGAAATTTCCTGATCCAGATCGAAGGCCTTGTGTAGCGCGCGCACCGCCAGCTCCATGTACTTCTCGTCGATCACGACCGAAGTCTTGATTTCGCTGGTGCTGATCATCTGGATATTGATGCCCTCTTCGCTCAGTGCGCGGAACATCTTGGACGCAACGCCCACATGCGAGCGCATGCCGATGCCGACGATGGAGACCTTGCAGATCTTCGGGTCGCCCAGCACCTTGGCGGCCTGGGTGGCCGGGCCGACGGTGCTCTCCAGCAGTTCCATCGTGCGCGCGTAATCGTTGCGGTGCACGGTGAAGCTGAAGTCGGTCTTGCCGTCCTGCGAGACGTTCTGGATGATGACGTCGATGTCGATATTGGCCTCGGCCACCGGGCCCAGGATCTGGAAGGCGATGCCCGGCTTGTCCGGCACGCCCAGCAGGGTCACCTTGGCTTCGTCACGGTTGAAGGCGATGCCCGACACGACGGCTTGTTCCATTTTTTCGTCCTCTTCAAAACTGATCAGGGTGCCGGACTTGGCTTCCTCGTTGATATCGATGTCCCAGGGCGTGAAGCTCGACAGCACGCGCAGCGGCACGCGGTACTTGCCGGCGAACTCGACCGAGCGGATCTGCAGGATCTTGGAGCCCAGCGAGGCCATCTCCAGCATCTCTTCGAAGCTGATGGTGTGCAGGCGGCGCGCCTCGGGCACGATGCGCGGGTCGGTGGTGTAGACGCCGTCGACATCGGTGTAGATCAGGCACTCGTCGGCCTTCATCGCAGCGGCGATCGCCACGGCCGAAGTGTCGGAGCCGCCACGACCCAGGGTCGTGATGTTCTGCTCTTCGTCCACGCCCTGGAAGCCGGCAATCACGACGACCTTGCCGGCGGCCAGATCGGCGCGCACGCGCGCGTCATCGATGCTCTCGATGCGGGCTTTGGTGTGCGAGGAGTCGGTCTGCACCGGCACCTGCCAGCCTGTGTAGCTGACGGCTTCCAGGCCTTCGGCCTGCAGCGCGATCGCCAACAGGCCGACCGAGACCTGCTCGCCGGTAGCGGCAATCATGTCCAGCTCGCGGTTCAGCTCGGGGCTCGATGAAGCCGGTGACAGCTCCTTGGCCAGGCCCAGCAGGCGGTTGGTCTCACCACTCATTGCCGAAGGCACGACCACCATCTGATGCCCGGCGCGCGCCCATTTGGCGACGCGCTTGGCCACATTGCGGATGCGCTCGGTGGACCCCATCGAGGTCCCGCCGTATTTGTGAACTATCAGTGCCATGGGGATTCTTCAACGCGGGGGTCGAGGCCCTGAATCGGGCAAGGGGTGCGCCGCGGTCGCAGCCCTCGATTCTAGCTGCCGCACCGCAACAAACGACGTCCGGGCGTTACATGCGAGGCACAGGACGCCAGTCCAGGCGCAGCTGCGGCTCGCCCGGTCGGGCCAGACAGCGCGCATCCGGGCCGAGCCCGGGCACGAACAGCAGTTGCTGGTCCGCATAGAGCAAGGGAGCATTGCGCTGCCAGGCCGGCAGGGCCGCGCTCTGGAACGCCTTCTTCAGGCTGCGCGGCGGGCCGGCCGGATGGCGCTGGAACTGCTCGCCCCCCTCGCGCGGCCGCATCACGAGCGATGCCAGGCGCGTGGCGGCCACGCCACCTTGCTCGACGGCTTCAACAATCCACTCTCCCTGCCAAGCCGGCACGGGATGGACACCGGGTCGCCCCAGATTCAGTTCGACCACAGGCGCTGCGGTCACAGCCCGGGCGGGGGCATGCAGCAATCGCCACCGATACAGCCTCAGCGCACCACCTGCGCAGGGCCAGGCCCCCTGCCCTGCGCTCGACTCGTGCAACAGCCGCTGCACCAGGCTGGCCGGCGCCGGTCGGCCGAGCCGGGTGCGCAACCAGGCCCGCAAGGCATTGCTGGCGCGTGCCGGCGACAGGGCCAGCAGACCCGCCATGTCCAGGCCCTCGGGGCCGACGAGCTCCGCCAGATCCACAGCGGCCATCTCATGCTGCAAGGCCAAGGCCTGCTGCGCCCATTCAGCCGTCTGCGCCAGGCTGGCTTCGGCAGCCGGAAAAGCCTTGCTCAGCCCCGGCCACACCTGCAGGCGCAGGCGGTTGCGCGCATAGCGAGGGTCTCCATTGCTGTCGTCATCGATATAGTCCAGGCCATGGGCGTGCAGATAGGCCTCGATGGCCTCGCGCGGTTGCGCCAGCCAGGGTCGGGCCCAGAGCAGGCCATCGCGCCATTGCTGCGCCGGCATCGCCGCCATCCCGGCCACGCCAGCGCCGCGCAGGGCCTGCAACAGCAGGGTTTCGGCCTGATCGCGGCGATGCTGGGCCAGCAGCAGCAGATCGGCGCCGGCCGCCTGGGCCATCATGCTAAGCGCCGCATAACGACCCTCGCGGGCCCAGGCCTCGACGCTTTGCGCCGCCGCTGGTGCTCCTTCCAGACGCTGCGACAGCAGGCGCAAGGGCAGCCCCGAGGCGGCCCAGCGCTCGCACTGACGCTCGCAGTGGACCAGCCAATCGTCGGCATGGGCACTGAGCCCGTGATGCACATGCAGGGCGACGACCTCCAGGCCGAGTTCGCCGGCCTGGCGGGCCGTCGCATGTAGCAAGGCGGTGGAATCACGGCCGCCGCTGTAGGCGACCGCTACACAGCGGCGCGGCTGAAGCTCAGCGGCTCTTGGTGTCGGTGAAGCGACCATAGGCTTGCAGGCGCTCATAGCGGCGCTCCAGCAATTCCTTGGGCTTCAGATCGCTGACCTGGCGCAGCGCATCGGACAGCGCACGCTTCAGATAGGAGGCCATGGCCTTGGTGTCGCGGTGGGCGCCACCGACCGGCTCGTTGACGATCTTGTCGATCAGGCCCATGGCCTTCAGACGGTGGGCGGTGATGCCCAGCGCATCGGCCGCTTCGGCCGCACGTTCGGCGCTCTTCCAGAGAATCGACGCGCAACCTTCCGGCGAAATCACCGAATAGGCGGCGAACTGCAGCATCAGCACCTGGTCGGCCACGCCGATGGCCAGCGCGCCGCCAGAGCCACCCTCGCCGATCACGGTGGCGATGATGGGCACTTCCAGCTGGGCCATCTCGAAGATATTGCGGCCGATCGCCTCCGACTGGCCACGCTCCTCGGCACCGATGCCGGGATAGGCGCCCATGGTGTCGATGAAAGTAAAGACCGGCAGACCGAATTTCTCGGCCAGCTTCAGCAGGCGCAAGGCTTTGCGATAGCCCTCGGGGCGCGGCATGCCGAAGTTGCGCTTGGTGCGCTCCTTCGAGTCGGCGCCACGCTGGTGGCCGATGACCATGCAGGCCTGGCCGTTGAAGCGGGCCAGACCTCCGACGATGGCGGCATCGTCGGCGTAATGGCGATCACCGTGCAGTTCCTGGAACTCGGTGAACACATCGGCGCAATAGTCCAACGTCTGCGGGCGCTGCGGGTGCCGGGCGATCTGGTAGACCTGCCAGGGCGCCACATTGGCGTAGATGTCCTTGGTGAGCTGCTGGCTCTTCTTGCTGAGGCGGTCGATCTCTTCGGAGATGTCGACGGCGGACTCGCTTTGCACGTAGCGCAGCTCTTCAATCTTGGTGTCGAGCTCAGCGATCGGCTGCTCGAATTCGAGGAAATGTTTCTTGCTCATCCTGCTTAGGTCTTTCAGAGATGACGGCCCGCGATCGGTAGATACGGGCCGAGATACCAGGGTCAGGGCTCCACCGGGAGCGGATCAAGGCTGCGCCAAATGTACCATGTGGCTACCGAGCGGTAAGGGGCCCAGGCCTCCCCGACCTCACGGCCCTCGGCGCGCGAGACCGGCTCGCCGCTGAAGTAGTTCTGGCTGATGCCCTTGAGCAGACCGGGATCGTCCAGCGGCATCACATTGGGCCGCATCAGGTGGAAGATCAGGAACATCTCGGCCGTCCAGCGGCTGATGCCACGGATCGCCACCAGCTCCTCAATGATGGCTTCGTCGTCCATCTGCGTCCATTGGCGCACATGCACACGGCCCGCCTCGAAGTGCTGGGCCAGATCGCTGAGGTACTCGACCTTGCGGGCCGACAGGCCGGCCGCGCGCAGATCGGCCACCGGCAGGGCCAGCACGGCGGCCGGCTGGATCACGCGGGCGGTCGGCATGCTGATCAGCGCGGCGAACTTCTCCCAGGCCGCCTGCGCGGACTTGACCGAGATCTGCTGGCCGACGATGGAGCGCGCCAGGGTCGTGAACGCATCGCCGCGCACCTGCAGCCGTGCCTCGCCGAACTGCGGGATGAGTTTCTTCATCACGCGGTCACGCTTGGCCAGATGACGACAAGCCTCGTCCCAGTAGTCCGGGGTCACCCCCGCTGCAGCGCGTCCCACCTCAGGCCTTCATCCACGTCGTGCCCTGGGGCGAGTCCTGCAAGACAATGCCGGCGGCCAGCAGTTCCTGACGGATGCGGTCGGCCTCGGCGAAGTTGCGCGCCGCCTTCGCCGCCGCCCGGGCGTCGATCTGCGCCTGGATCGCGGCCTCGTCCAGGCCGCTGCCAGCCTGCAGGTACTGGCGCGGCGGCTGCTGCAGAATCCCCAGCACCGCGCCCAGGCTCTTCAGCAGGCGCGCCTCGTCCAGCGAGCGGCTGCGGTTCAGGCTGGCGGCCCGCTCGCAGCGCTGGGCCACCGCGCCGGGCGCATGGAAGTCATCAGCCAGCGCGACCCGGAAGGCGGCCGCCTGCGGCTGTGTCCAGTCAATCTCGCCGGCCTCGACGTCGAGGCCATCCAGCGCCGTGTAGAGCCGGCGCAGTGCGCTGCGCGCATCGTCCAGATTGGCATCGCTGAAATTGAAAGGGCTGCGGTAATGGGTGCGCAGCATGAAGTAGCGCAGCGTCTCGCCGTCGTAGCGCTTGAGCACATCCTGGATCGTGAAGAAGTTGCCCAGGCTCTTGGACATCTTCTCGTTGTCGACGTTCAGGAAGCCGTTGTGCATCCAGACATTGACGAAGGGCTTGCCACCGCTGGCGCCCTCGCTCTGGGCGATCTCGTTCTCATGGTGGGGGAACTGCAGATCCTGCCCGCCGCCATGGATGTCGAAATGCTCGCCCAGCAGCGCGCAGGCCATGGCCGAGCATTCGATATGCCAGCCGGGGCGGCCGGGGCCGTAAGGGCCAGCGTACTTGGCATCTTCGGGCTCGCTGTCCTTGGCGGCCTTCCAGAGCACGAAGTCCAGTGGGTCGAGTTTGCCATCGTCAACGGCGACACGCTCGCCGGCACGCAAATCGTCCAGCGACTTGCCGGACAGCTTGCCGTAGCCAGGGAACTTGCGCACCGCGTAGTTCACATCGCCGTTGCTGGCGCGGTAGGCCAGGCCCTTGTTTTCCAAGGTACCGATCAGGTCCAGCATCTGGCCCACATAGTCGGTGGCACGCGGCTCATGCGTGGGTGTCTCGACGCCCAGCGCGCCGATATCGCGGCGCATCGCGGCAATCATCTCGTCGGTCAGCTCGCGGATGCTGATGCCCCGCTCGACCGCACGCCTGATGATCTTGTCCTCGATATCGGTGATGTTGCGCACATAGGTGACCTTGAAGCCCGAGGCTTTGAGCCAGCGCTGCACCACATCGAAAGCCATCATCATGCGGGCATGGCCGACATGACAGAGGTCGTAAATCGTCATGCCGCACACATACATGCGCACATGGCCGGGATCGATAGGGCTGAAGGGCTCGACCTTGCGGGTCAGCGAGTTGTAGATGCGCAGGGACATGGGATCTTGATTTGCCAGCGTCGGTCGTGAATCGATGGCGAGCTCAGGGTTGGGCTGCGGGTGGCTCTGTTGCGATGGGGACTTCGAAATCAGGCACTTCGAGATCGCATCAAGCGCGCAGCGGTGGGCCCCGTAGAATCGCTCAGTATAGCGGCTCGCTCTTCGGCGACGCCCAGGCCCCGGGCTCAGCGCCCAAGAACTTATGCACAGTCCTGCTGCTAGCTTGCATCTCTTTTTCCGCCCCCAGAGGCTGCGCCTTGCGGCGCTGCTGACGAGCGCGTGGCTGTGCGCGCTGCCGGCCGGCGCGCAGGATTTCGACGCGGCCCAGGCCCTGTGGCTGCAAGGTCAGAAGACCCAGGCGCTGCAGACCGTGCAGGCCGCGCTGGCCTTGAACCCCAACGATGCCAAGCTGCGCTTTGCCCAGGCCGTGATGCAGATGGAACTCGGCCAGGCCAGCCAGGCGGAAGCCGGGCTGCTGGCCCTGACCCAGGACTACCCCGACCTGGCCGACCCGTTCAACAACCTGGCCGTGCTCTATGCCGCCCGGGGCGAGCTGGACCTGGCCCATGCCGCGCTGGAACAGGCGGTGCGGCTGCAGCCCGAGCACGCCCAGGCCCAGGAGAATCTGGGCGATGTGCTGCTGCGCATGGCGGCGCGGGCCTATGGGCTGGCGCTCAAACATGGCAGCGGCGACGGCGCGGCGCTCAAGCTCAAGCTGAGCCGCTTGAGCCCGGCGCGCTGACGGCCTGGGTAACAATAGCGCTCTCGCGTTTTTCAGCCCGCAACCATGTTCATGCAAAAACACTCCTCACTCCCTGCGCTGGGCCTGCTGGCGCTGCTGGCCGCCGCACCGGCCTGGGCTCAGACGGTCAAGCTGAGCACGACCGAGGGCGATATCCGCATCGAGCTGGACGCCCAGAAGGCGCCCAAGTCGGTCGACAACTTCATCAAGTATGTGAAGGCCGGCCATTACAACGGCACGATCTTCCATCGCGTGATCGAGGGCTTCATGATCCAGGGCGGTGGCTTCACGACCAAGATGGAGCAAAAGCCGACGCGTCCGCCGATCCCGCTGGAAGCCGGCAACGGCCTGAACAATGTGCGCGGCACGCTGGCCATGGCCCGCACCGGCGACCCCAACTCCGCCACCGCGCAGTTCTTCATCAATGTCGTCGACAACCCCTTCCTGGACGCCGCCAACGCGCGCGATGGCAAGGGCTACGCGGTGTTCGGCCGTGTCGTCGAGGGCATGGACATCGTCGACAAGATTCGCATCAAACCCACGGGCAACCAAGGCATGCACCAAAACCTGCCGGTTGCGCCCGTGATCATCACCAAGGCCATTGTGGAGCCCAAGAAATGAGCAAGATCGTTGAACTGCATACCAATCACGGCCTGATCAAGGTCGAACTCGACGATGCCAAGGCACCGCTGAGCGTCGAGAACTTCCTCAGCTATGTGCGCAAGGGCCATTACGACGGCACGGTGTTCCACCGCGTCATCAAGGGCTTCATGATCCAGGGCGGCGGCATGGAACCCGGCATGAAGCAAAAGCCCACCGACGCGACGATCCAGAACGAGGCCAACAACGGCCTGACCAACGAGCATTACACGCTGGCCATGGCCCGCACCAATGCCCCGCACTCGGCCTCCAGCCAGTTCTTCATCAACACAACCAACAACGGTTTCCTGAACTTCAAGTCCGAGACCCCGTCGGGCTGGGGCTATGCGGTGTTCGGCAAGGTCATCGAAGGCAAGGAAGTCGTCGATGCGATCGAGAAGGTCAAGACCGGCCGCAGCGGTTTCCATGACGATGTGCCGCTGGAAGATGTGGTGATCGAGCGCGCGGTTGAAATCGCCTGATATCGACACCCCGACCCTGATCGCGCCTCCCGAGTGGGGCGTGATCGACTTTCTGTCGGATCTGCATCTGGCGCCCGCCACGCCGCTGACGCTGGCGGCGCTGGCGCAGCACCTGGAGCGCACGCCGGCCCAGGCAGTGTTCCTGCTTGGCGATATCTTCGAAGTCTGGATCGGCGACGATGCCCGCTTCGAAGGTTTTGAAGCCGCGTGCACGGCCCTGCTGCAACGCGCCAGCCAGAGACACCGGCTCTTCTTCATGGCCGGCAACCGCGACTTCCTGCTCGGCAAGGCGATGGCGCAGGACGCCGGTATGCAGCTCCTGCCCGACCCGGTCGCTCTCGAGGCCTTCGGCCAGCGCGTTCTGCTGAGCCATGGCGACGCGCTGTGCCTGGACGACCACGACTACCAACGCTTTCGCGCCCAGGTGCGCGGCGCGGACTGGCAGCGCGAATTCCTGGCCCAGCCGCTGGCGCAGCGACGCGCGATCGCGCGCCAGATGCGCGAGGCCAGCGAGCTGAACAAGCGTCAGCAAAGCCCGCAAGCCTGGTCCGACCTCGATGCCAACGCCTGCCGCGACTGGCTGCGGCAAACCCGATGCCAAGTCTTGCTGCATGGTCACACACACCGCCCGGCCGCCCATGATCTGGGCGACGGCCTGTGGCGCTGGGTGCTGTCAGACTGGGACCTGGAGGCCGAACTTCCGCGCGCCGATGTGCTGCGCCTGGACGCCCAGGGCTTGCGGCGCATCGCCCTGCTCTGATGCTGGGTCGCCTGTGGTCGGCCTGGCGGGCCAGGCAGGAGGCGCAAACGCTGCGCGACTACGCCATCCCCGAGCCGCTGTGGCGCTTGACCTTGCTGCGCTACCCCTTCATCGCCGTCCGTTCAAGCGAGGACCTGGCCGAGCTGCGACGCCTGTGCTCGCTGTTTCTATCCGCCAAGGAATTCCATGGCGTGGACGGTTTCGAGGTCACGGACGAGGTCGCCCTGGCCGTCGCGGCCCAGGCCTGCCTGCCGGTGCTGCGCCTGGGCCTGACGGCCTACGACGGCTTTGTCGGCATAGTGATGCATGCGGGCGAGGTGGTCGCGCAGCGCGAGTTCGTCGACGAGGACGGCGTGGTCCACCGCTACGAGGAGGTGCTGGCCGGCGAGGCGATGGAGGGCGGCCCCTTGATGCTGGCCTGGAGCGAGGTCGACAGCGGCGACCCCGCCTCGGCAGCGCCGGACAGCATCTACAACGTCGTCATCCATGAATTCGCCCATGTGCTGGACATGGGCGACGGTCTCGCCGATGGCGTGCCGCCGCTGGGCTCGGTGGCCGAGCGCGAACGCTGGCTCGATGTGATCGAGGCCGAGTGGCAATGGTTCTGCGAACAGGTCGATGCCGGCGCGACTACCCTGATCGATCCCTACGGCGCCGAGAGCCTGGAGGAGTTCTTCGCCGTCTCGGCCGAAGCCTTCTTTGTCGCCCCCACCGAGCTGAAGTGGGAGCAGCCGGCGCTGTATGAGCTACTGGCCGGCTACTTCAGGCAAGACCCGGCACCATGAAAAAAGGCCCCGAGGGGCCTTTTCTGATCAGCTCGCCGTCGCCGGCTCGGCCTTGGGCTTGTTGTCGCTGGCACGCTTGAGCGGCTGGATATCCAGCTGCACCGCGCCCGCCTCATCCACATCAACGCCCAGACGCCCACCGTCGACCAGGCGGCCGAACAGAAGCTCGTCGGCCAGGGCACGGCGAATCGTGTCCTGGATCAGGCGCTGCATCGGCCGCGCGCCCATCAGCGGATCGAAGCCCTTCTTGCCCAGATGCTTGCGCAGCGCATCGCTGAAGGTGACCTCGACCTTCTTCTCCTGCAACTGGCTTTCCAGCTGCAGCAGGAACTTGTCGACCACGCGCAGGATGATCTCCTCGTCCAGCGCCCGGAAGGACACGATGGCGTCCAGCCGGTTGCGGAACTCGGGCGTGAACAGGCGCTTGATGTCGGCCATCTCGTCGCCCTGCTCGCGCGAGTTGGTGAAGCCGATGCTCGCTTTGTTCATCGTCTCGGCGCCCGCATTGGTCGTCATGATGATGATGATGTTGCGGAAGTCGGCCTTGCGTCCGTTGTTGTCGGTCAGCGAGCCATGGTCCATCACCTGCAGCAGCACGTTGAAGACATCCGGATGCGCTTTCTCGATCTCGTCGAGCAGGAGCACCGCATGCGGCTTCTTCGTGATCGCCTCGGTCAGCAGACCGCCCTGGTCGAAACCGACATAGCCCGGAGGCGCGCCGATCAGGCGGCTGACCGCATGGCGCTCCATGTATTCGGACATATCGAAGCGGATCAGCTCGATGCCCAGGATATAGGCGAGCTGCTTGGCCACCTCGGTCTTGCCGACGCCGGTCGGGCCGCTGAACAGGAAGCTGCCGATCGGCTTGTCAGGCTTGCCCAGGCCCGAACGCGCCATCTTGATCGCGGCCGCCAGCGCATCGATGGCCGGCTCCTGGCCGAACACCACGCTGTTGAGGTCGCGGTCCAGGCTCTTGAGCTTGCCGCGGTCATCGCTGGACACCGAAGCGGGCGGGATGCGCGCGATCTTGGCGACGATGTCCTCGACCTCGTTGCGGGTGATGGTCTTCTTCTGCTTGCTCTTGGGCAGGATGCGCTGGGCGGCGCCGGCCTCGTCGATCACATCGATGGCCTTGTCCGGCAGATGGCGGTCGTTGATGTACTTGGCCGACAGCTCGGCCGCCGCCTGCAGCGCACCCAGCGCGTACTTGACGCTGTGGTGCTCCTCGAAACGCGACTTCAGGCCCTTCAGGATCTCGACAGTCTGCTCGACCGAGGGCTCGACGACGTCGACCTTCTGGAAGCGCCTTGAGAGCGCCGCGTCCTTCTCGAAGATGCCGCGGTACTCGCTGAAGGTGGTCGCGCCTATGCACTTCATCGCGCCGGAGGACAAGGCGGGCTTGAGCAGATTGCTGGCGTCCAGCGTGCCGCCCGAGGCCGCACCGGCACCGATCAGGGTATGGATCTCGTCGATAAAGAGCACCGCATTGGGCTGGTCCTTCAGCTGCTTGAGCACCGCCTTCAGGCGCTGCTCGAAGTCGCCGCGGTACTTGGTGCCCGCCAGCAGCGCGCCCATGTCCAGCGAATAGACCACGCTGTCGGACAGCACCTCGGGCACATCGCCCTCGGTGATGCGCCAGGCCAGGCCCTCGGCAATGGCGGTCTTGCCGACACCGGCCTCACCGACCAGCAGCGGATTGTTCTTGCGCCGGCGGCACAGGATCTGCACGACGCGCTCGACCTCGTGCTCGCGGCCGATCAGCGGATCGATCTTGCCGTCCTTGGCCAGCTGGTTGAGGTTTTGCGTGAACTGCTCCAGGGGCGAGCCCTTGCCGCCGCCCTGCGCATCGGCCTCTTCGCGCTCGCTCTCGCCACCGCCGCTGCCCTCCTGGCCCTTCGGAGGCTCGGGCGGCTCGCTCTTCTTGATGCCGTGGGCGATGTAGTTGACGACGTCCAGCCGGGTCACGCCCTGCTGGTGCAGGTAGTAGACCGCGTGCGAGTCCTTCTCGCCGAAGATCGCGACCAGCACATTCGCGCCGGTCACTTCCTTCTTGCCGCTGCCGGTGGACTGCACATGCATGATGGCGCGCTGGATCACGCGCTGGAAGCCCAGCGTCGGCTGGGTGTCCACTTCCTCGCTGCCGCCCACCGTGGGGGTGTTTTCCTTGATGAACTGCGCCAGGCTCTTGCGCAAATCATCGATATTGGCCGAACAGGCCCGCAGCACCTCGGCCGCAGACGGGTTGTCCAGCAAGGCCATCAGCAGGTGTTCGACGGTGATGAATTCGTGACGCTGCTGACGCGCTTCGACAAACGCCATGTGCAGGCTGACTTCAAGCTCTTGCGCAATCATGCGGCCTCCATAATGCACTGCAGGGGATGGCCGGCTCGCCTTGCGGCGGCCAGCACCAACTCAACCTTGGTGGCCGCCACGTCCTTGGTGAACACACCGCAAACGCCCCGGCCCTCATGGTGGATTTTCAGCATGATTTGGGTTGCAGTATCCAAGTCATGGCGAAAAAACTCTTGTAGCACCATGACGACAAACTCCATGGGCGTGAAATCATCATTGAGCAGCAGCACCTGGTACAGGCGCGGCGGCTCGGTTTTCTGCGCCACCCGCTCCAGCGTGGTGGTGCCGTCCGCATCGTCGCGGCCGGGCCCGACGCCCGGGGTTTTCACCGGCGGTTCGGGGGGCTTATTGGGTAGATCGGGCATGGGCTGATTCTATAGAGTGGGGCCGGAGCGCGCCGCTGCAAGGGGATCTTCCGTCAAGCATTCCACAAGCAGCACGGAATATGGGGGCGAGCTGCGCGCCTTTTCAACGCGCCACCCCACCCTCTCCGTACAACTACCCCCCGGGCAGGCCCTGAATTGACAGCCGGTGGACCGCGCTTTGAGAATCCCGCCGGTACAAAAACCAGTGGGGTGGAGACGGTTATGGCAGTAGGAACGGTGAAATGGTTCAACGACGCCAAGGGCTTCGGCTTTCTTGAACCGGAGGCGGGCGGAGAGGATGTATTCGCCCATTTTTCGGCCATCCAGATGGAAGGCTTTCGTACGCTGCGCCAGGGTGGCCGGGTCAGCTTTGATCTGGTGCAGGGCCCCAAGGGCCAGTTGGCGCAGAACATCACGCCGATCGACGAGCCGGCTCAGATGGAGCGCGACGCCGCCTGATGAACACCGCAGACGGCGCGCGCAGCAGTCCGGGACCTGTCATGCCGGTTGCGCATGTCCAGCCGACGCCAAGCAGAATCCAAGCCCGGCCTGGCAATGTTGCCCCTCTTGATGCCCGTTAAGAACGCGCCATGTTTCGCTTCGTATCGGAGCACTTGGGGCGCCTCGAAGCTCTAAGCTTCACCGAAGCGCGGTCGTGCGCGCCTGGGCCTGTCTTCCGTTCTAGGGCTGACTTTCACTCGACCCTCGCCGTCTCATGCACATCTTGTTGGTCGAAGACGATCTGCAACTCGGCAGCGCACTGTCCAGCGCACTCGCCGGAGCCGGTTTTCGGCCCACCTGGCTGCGCCGTCTGGCCGAAGCGCATGCGCTGCTGGCTGATGGCGGTGTCGACGGACTGCTGCTGGACCTGGGCCTCCCCGACGGTGACGGCATGAGCCTGCTGAGCGCGCTGCGCGATGCCGACAAACGTCTGCCGGTGCTCCTGATCACCGCCCGCGATCAGCTGGATGACCGGCTGCTGGGCTTGCAATGCGGCGCCGACGACTATCTGGTCAAACCCTTCGCGGTGCCCGAAATGCTCGCGCGCCTGCACGCTGTGCTGCGTCGCGCCAGCGGACAGGCCGCCGCCTGCTGGCGGGTCGGCGCGCTGCAGATCGACGTTGAGCAGCACCGTGTCGAGACTCGGGGGCGAGTCATCGGGCTGACGGCACGCGAGTATCAGTTGCTGCTCGAACTGGCCCGCCAGGCCGGCCGCGTGGTGCCCAAGAGGCGCTTGATTGAACGCGTCTGGGGCGGTCCTGGCGAAGTCACAGATACGACACTGGAATACTTCGTTCACCAGTTGCGCCGCAAGCTGCCACCAGCGGCCATCCATACGGTGAGGGGTGTCGGCTATTTTCTGGCCGTGCAATGAACTCGCCATGGCGCCGTTCGCTCTTCAAACGCCTGTTGTGCGTTCAGCTAGGCCTGATCTTTCTGGTACAGATTGGCGCGATCAGCTACGAGTTGAGCCGTCTGCGCAGCGGCGCGTCCTTCGAACGCGATCTGCGCCTGCTCGCCGAGGCCTTGGGTGAACTGGTCGACGCCAGCGGTGGTACCGAACCGACGATTGCGCGCCGTCTGGCCGAACGGCTGCAGCAGATCAGCGCCCGCTATGACGAACTGCTACCAGGGGAGCTCGGCTGGCTAATTCAGACGCACGACGGTCTGGTGTTGGCGCGTTCGGAGCACGCTCCGACCCTGCCGGTGATCAAGGGTGATGCCGACACGCAGTGGCAGGGCGACTGGCTGCTCGCCACACATCGCAGCACCTGCTGCATCGCGCTGGCCGCCTACCACCGCTCGCTGCTGCAGCGCACAATGCCACAGACCATCGGTGTCACCCTGGCGCCGCTGCTGCTGGCACTGCTGTTGCTCGCCTTGGTTACCTGGCTGGCAACCCGCTTCGGGCTGCAGCCGTTGCGCGCGCTGGCACAGCGCGTCGGCGCAGCACCGGAGCTGGAGGCTCTGCCGCCCGAGGTCCATGCCGAGTTGGTCCCGCTTGTGCAAGCCTTGAATCAGCGTACCGAGCGCATCGTCGCCTTGCTGGCAGCCGAGCGTGCCTTCTTCGCCGATGCCGCGCATGAGCTGCGCACGCCGTTGGCCGCATTGCTGGCCCAGGCCCATTTGCTGATCACCGCCCTCGACGATACGTCGAGGAAGGCCGCACTGCAGGCCCTGCAGACCGGCATCGAACGTGCGGGCAATACCCTGGGCCATTTGCTCACCCTGGCTCGTGTCGATGCCAGCGCTGCGGCCGGAGCGAGTCTGGTGCCCACCGATCTGGTGGCGCTCGGCATGGAGGCCGTCGCCCAGCAGGCGCCGCGTGCAGTGACCTGCGGAGGGCGGCTGGAGTGGCATTGCCCGCTGCACAAGCTTTGCCTGCGTCTTGATGCCAACGCCATGCGCACGCTGCTAAACAATCTGATCGACAACTCCTTGCGCCATGCCGGGCCGGGCTGCACCGTGGTGGTCTCGCTGCAGCTTGGCGACGACGGCGGCGCCGCACTCAGCGTGATCGACGATGGCGTGGGAATTGCCACCCACGAGCGCAAGCGCGTGTTCGAGCGCTTTGCCCGCGGCAGCGACGCGCTGGCCACGGGGAGCGGCCTGGGCCTGGCAATCGTGCGCCGCATTGCCGAACTGCACGGCGGCCGCGTCGATTGCACGCCAGGCCCAGGCGGGCGAGGTGTGGAGTTCCGGCTCCTGCTACCAGCGGCATTGCTTGCCGCCGCCGACTAGAGACGACTCGACGCCGGCCGGCGCAAGCGGCCTCAGCGCTGCATGAGCACCGGAGCCATGGTCCTGATGAAGAACACGCCATCCCATTGCGAACCGAGGCCCGTGCCCGTGCCCAAGGGAAGGTCATAGCCGAACTGCGTGCTGCGCGCCGGCAGACCATGTTTGAGTCGTTGCGGCGCGTTCAGAAAGGCGAGCTCGCCGGGCTGCTCGGCCATCACCTGCTCCAGGCTGCCGGGATGGGCCGGCGCGATCTTGTGCACTTCGCCGCTGGCGAACTCCAGGTAGCTGCCCTGCAGCGCGGTGAGGTTCAGCACGTAGTAGTCGCGCCCCAGGCGCTGGCCGAGGATGTCGCCGGCAAAGCGCTGCCTGTCGTCCAGCTTGACACCGCGGGCCAGATGGATGATGTGGGCCCAGAGCACCAGCTTGCGGCCGGGATAGACCCGCTGCAGCAGCCAGAGCACGTTGTCGGCCATGGCCTGGTCGCGCTGGTAGTCGTTCCGCCAGAAGCCGGCCGCCTGCGCCTGCAGGCCGCTCAGGCTGCGGCACAGCAACTCGTCGCCCCCGGGCCCGCAGGTCTTTTGCTGCAGCCGGACGGCCATGGCCTCGAAGCGCTTCATCTCGGTGGCCGGCGGTGGGCTCCTGTCCATCTGCATCAGGCGCTGCGCGTGGCGCTCGAACACCGGCCAATCGCCGTCGTTCAGCAGCCGACGCAGGCGCGGTAGCAGCTCGCGCTGGCTGAGCAGGCCGCTGAGCTGGCTGTCCATGCCGGCCAGCGCCAACGGGCGTGATCCGGCCTGCCGTGAATCCACATAGCGCAGCAGATCGCGACCGGCGTCGCTGTTGGCGTACATGTAGAAGACATTGCCCTGCGCCAGTTCATCCAGCTTGCCGCCATGCTGCAGCTGCTGCTGCAGCAGGGCCATGTCAAAGACGCCGCTTTCCAGCACCAACACATCAAAGCCCTTGCGCTCGTGCAGATAGCGAAGCAGACGGGTCCTGAGCTCGAACTCCTGCCGGCCGCCATGGGTCTGCTCGGCCAGCGCGACGACGCGGGCCTCGCCAACCGCGTCACCGAAGGCCTGCAGCTGCGCGTCGCTGAGTTCTGCTGGCGACGCCGCCGGCATGGCGCGCATGTGCGCCCGCACCCAGGCGCTGGCCTCGGCGCCTGCCGCCTTGACCTCGTCCAGCGCCAGCAGCAGCGCGACCGCGACCAGCCCATGCCATAAGTTCATCGTCAAGCTCCATCTTTCCGGCATGCTGCGGCCATTGGCTTTGGATGCGCTTGGCGGACCGCGCGGCTCAGACTGCGTCCAGCCGGAACGGCAGCTGGGCAAGGCTGCGGCAGCCATCACCTGCCCGCTTTGGCAATAGGTCCGTCAGCCCCGGTCGGTACATGCTAGCCGCTCGTTCGCGTACGCCTGAAATCCAGGGACGGCATGCGACTCAACCCGCCAGCAGTCGCACCACCCCGGCGCGCACTGCCTGGAAGTTGTCGTAGAGCGGTCCGTCCGCAGGGGCGTCGCCGGTGGTCGTGGCCAGAAAGAAGGTCTGTTGGGAGTCGGGCAGATGCGCCAGATAGCTCCAGGCCACACCGGAACCGGGGTGGCCGACGGCGCGCTGGCCCAGATCGTGGTCCAGGCGCATCAGACCCAGTCCATAGAACTCCGGGATGGAGGCCATGCCGGCCTGCAGCGGCTGCCAGCGCTGCATGGCGATGCGCGACTCCGCCGACAGCAGACCCGGCCGCAGCACGCCCTGCAGCAGGCGCACGAAAGCCGGCGCCGGTGCCTCCAGCCCACCGCTGCCCAGTTCGTTGCGCATGATCTTGTGGGTCAGGGCGCTTGCATCCACCGGCTTGCCATCCTTCGAGATCAGGCTGTTGGTGGAGTAGTAGCGTGCCTGCGGATAGGCCTCGCCGCTGCGCTCGCGTCCGTAGCGACATTCACTCAGGCCCAGCGGCAGCAGCACCTCAGCGCGGACGAAGCGCTCATGCAGATCGCCGGTGACGGCTTCGATGAGCAGCGCCAGCAAGGCGTAGTGGGTGTTGGAGTAGTACGCCGATTGCCCTTGTGGCCCCAGCAAGGGCGCCCCTTGAACCAGTTGCACTTGCGCTTGCAGCGGCAGTTCGGCGTCGCTGCCAAGCAGCCAGGCGTCGTAGGCCTCGGTATCGCTGAAGTTGGGGATGGCAGCGCTGTGATCCAGCAGCGCCCGCACCGGCGTCGCACCGCCGCCGGGACGGCCGTCGAGCAGCGCAGGAGCCAGGTACAGAGCGATCGGTGCGTCCAATGCCACGCGGCCTTGATCGACCAGTCTGAGAACGGCGCTGGCGGTCAGCAGCTTGGTGATGCTGTAGCCCTGCACGAAATGGCCCGCGCTCAGTGCCTCGCCGCGAGCGCGATCCGCAAGGCCGCTGGCCTCTACCCATTCGCCGCCGGGGCCGGCAACGGCCAGCACGAACGCCAGGTCATGGCGGTGGCTGACCGATTGCAGCAGTTCGCGGACCGCTGCGCGCGCCGCAGGCAAGGCCGGCGGGCTTGGCGTCGCGGCATTCACCGTGACATCGCCGTCGCAGCCTGCAAGCGGCAACAGGGGGGTGATGGCCAGCGCTTGCATCCAGCGGCGACGGCCGCTTGAGTGCAAGGGTGGCTGGGGTGGCGTGACGGACTTCATGACGCTGATGCAGATGGGGAGTTGGAGTGCCCGCATGCTCGCCATTGCGACTTGGCAACAGCTTGGCGTCGGCCAGCCAAGCGCACGCCGCGACGCGGCCTCGCTAGCAGCCCTGGGCCGGCGGCGACCAGAGGCTGTCCGGCAATGGCTTGTCCAAGGCGCCGATGCGCAGGTAGTTGAAGCGCAGACTGCCATCCAGCAGCGTGCCCCAGGCCGGCAAACGCAGTCCGCCAAAGTCACGAACGGGCCCGTAAAGCCAGGTCTCGAAGACCTCGTCGGGCTGCTGGCTGCGCATGCGCTGCCAACGCAGTGGCCCGCCACCGGCATCCAGGTCGAAACGCGCGATGCGTCGCCCGTCGTCAAACACCTCGAAGGACAGCGGGCCGATGGCGCGGTAGCTCAGCGCCGGATCGCGCTTGGCCATCAGCGCATAAAGCACATAGACATTGCTGCGCCAGGAGCGGCGCGCCAGCTGCTCGGCGCTCTTGGGCGCCTCCAGCTCCAGCCGACCAGCACGACAGCGCCAGTTGCGCTCCGCCTGCACCAGAACATCGGTACGAGACTCGTCATCTTCGCGCTCGATGCGCAAGCGCCCCTGGAGCAGGTCGCGCAGAAAGCGCACGCGCCTCGGCGCCACCTCCTCGCTGGCCTGGGCCATCTCGACAATCTCCAAACCTGGCGTCGCCGCCCAGGCGTCGGCGCCGCCGATGGCGTTCAGCAGGCGCTCGGCGAGCACCGCGCCGGCGGCATCCTGCGCCGTCGCGGTCGGGCCGCCGAGCGTCAATGCCGCAATCACTGGCGTCGCCGACACCACGGCGGCAGATCGGTTCGACAGCGGACGGGTCTCTTCGATAGGCATGCTCACACCTCCATGACCTGGTGCTCGTTCAAGCGCCGCCCGGCGTCAAAGGCATGGTTCCCGTTTGACCCTGTGCGCGGCGTCGACTCATACTCGCCCGCCGGTCGGCGCAAGTTCGCGAATCCGCAGCACCCACCAACGCCAAACGCTGGCCCGGAGCAGCCCTGCCTGTATTGCCGGATCGGCAGCCAACCAGGCTTGCGCGCCGGCGTCGTCCGGGGCTTCGAAGACGATCAACTCGGTGCTCGCTCGCCCTTGGATCAGCGGACCCGCGGCAATCAAGCAGCAGCCGAGCGCCTGCACATGGCGACGATGCGCCTGCAGCCGATGGCCGCCGAGGCGCAAGCCGTGCCGGCCTGGGGCGGGCATCAGCCAGGCCAGGTAGATCGGAGGCTCGCCGGCGCGGGTCAGCGACGGCGGCGCCCGGCCCTTTGATGCGGCATGCGTGTGGCAGCGCACACCCTCGGTTCGGTCGGCGCGAGGCCTCAGCGGAAGCGCGCGAATCATGCTCACGTCCCAGCGACCTAGTGTGCCGCTCAGCTAACCGCCGCGCAATGCGGGGTCGGCGTTCAGCCAGCTCTGCGCATCGGCATCGTCGGGGGCTTGATACACGAGCAATGCATACAGCGACTTCCCGCGCAGGACTGCCAGCGGTCCGGCAGCGATCAGCCGTGGGCCGAGCGCCTCATGGTGCTCAACATGCCCGGCCAGGCCAGGCTGATCGGCCATCGCGACATCGCCCTGCCAGCCAGCGGCGCGGCAGTAAATCGCCGAATAAATCCTCATCGGCCCGGCAGCGGCATACACGCTGCCAGCCAACGCGGCAAGGCAGGCCAGCAGCAGCTCCCGACGACTCGACGGGGCCGCAGAGATTGCGTCGCTTGCTTTCACGGCTGGCGAGCGCAGCGCTAGTTCCCAAAGACCTGCACCAGATTCCCCTCTGCATCATGCAGGCCGAATACGCGGTACGGCCCTCCCGGTGGTCGAGTCAGCTCAAAGGCAAATTTCTCGCCCTTGGCCTTCAAGGCCTTGAAGGCCGCCTCCACATCGGGCACCACGACACCGGACTTGAAGAAGCCATGAAGCTGGACCGCGTCGCTCACGGACGGCGCCAGCAGGGCACGCGGACGGGAGCCTGGCACTTGCAGGAGCTCGATCAGCGCCGAATCGCTGCGCAGCAGGGCGTACTTGATGCCACGGCCCGGGAGTTCGCCACGGGAGTAGACCGCCAGACCGAAGGTGCTCGTGTACCAGGCGAGCTGCCTGTCTAGGTCGGCCACCGATACCGCAATGAACGGGGTGGCCCCCTGCAACTGCGACGCTGGGAGCCGGGCCCCGTCCGCCGCCATGGCGGCCGGAGTGATCAGCGAGAAGGGCAGCAGCAGGAAGGGCAGTTTGGACATCCTGGGTACTCCTATGGTCGGCGTGGCTGGCATGCCAGGCTTCTTGCCGGCCGCCCTTCAAGTGCTGGGCGGACGTTCGAACGGCGTCGGCATCGCGCCGGTGTGGAGCGAGGCGTCGACGTATTCAAAGCGCCAGCGGCCGTCGACGTAACTGCCCCAGCGTGGCAGGCGCAAGCCATTGGCGAAATCGGCTGGGCGGCCGTAGACATACTCGACACCGTCGTTGCCGTAGCGGGTGGACCACTTGACGACACTGCCGTCACCGTCCACCTCGAACCAGCCCAGGCCGCGCCCGCTGGCATCGTCGATCAGCGAAAGCCGGAAGTCGCCCGTCTTGCTCAGGCGCAGCCCGCCGTCTTCGCGCGCCAGGCGGTGGTACATGGTGTAGATCTCCTGATGCCACCAGCCGATCTGCTCCTGCAGGCTCTCCCGGCTCTGCTCGGTCAGCACACCCTCGCGCCAGGTCCACGCCTCGGTCGGCGTCATCTTCATCAGCCGCAGGACCCGCCCGTCGGCCGCGCTGCTGCGGCCCCACCAGGCCGGTTGATCGAGGCGCCGCCAGTACTCCCAGACCACGACCGCCGGGGCGCCGCGCGCATGCGCCTGCTCCCGCACATACATCCAGCGCGCCTGCGCCCAGCGATCCGCACCGCCCAGATGCCCCAGCATGCGGCGCGCCATCGCCACTGCCGCCGGATCAGAGGCGGGCGCAAACGCCCCCACCGAGCCGGGCAGCATCAGTGCGGCCACGATCAGGCCGATCCAGGAATACGCTTTCATTGCCAACCTCACCAACAAGTTCCGGCGCGGATTCGCCGTAGTCGCCAAGCCAGGGATCCCCTGCCGGGGCCGTACTTCGCTCGGGCCGGCCCGAGCCTCAACCTGGCTGGCAAATCCCGCCCGCCGGTCTTCAAGTCTTGGGCGGCAAGTGTGTAGGCCCTGGCTTGGGGTTCGCTTGGCCGGCGTCTTGCGCATTTCAGGCGCCGCCCACCGACCACACACCCAGCACAGCCGCCGTGCCATGCGCCAGCATGTTCAACAGCAGGTCCCGCCGCCATGCATAGAGTGCCGTCAGTGCGGCGCCGGTAATCATGAAATAGGGCAGCATGCCCACACCCCAGGTCACGACATGGGCTGCGGCGAAGCCAGGGATGACGACAAGGGCGGCAACCCCCATGCGACCGGTCAGTCCTGCCAGCCGCTCCTGCGCGTAGCCGCGGTAGCAGATTTCCTCGACGATGCCGGCGCTCAAGGCTGCGGCGACCAGCAGCGGCCGGGGCCAGTCGCGCAGCAGCGCCAAGCCGGGTTCCATGGCGGCCGGCACCACCCAGGCGGCCGCCACCGGCGCCAGCACGAACTGCAGCAACAGGCCCGCCGCAATGCCCAGCACGACGCTCCACCACCCTGGCGGCCTGCAACCCCATGCCACGCCGTAACGGCCTGCCAAGCGCCGCGCCAGGCCGATCAGCCCGGTCGCTAGCAGCCAGAGCAGGAGCAAGCCCAGCAATGCGGCGCCAAGGCCGCCCAGCAAGGGCAGCAGCAACTGGCTGCACGCGGCCACACCGGCGGGACCGGCGAGTGCCAACAGCAGCCCGGCCGCTTCGATGCGCCGGCGCCGGCCACCCATGCCCCGCCAGCGCCCTCCACCGTGCATGGAGCCTCTGCTCATCGGATGTCCCAGCCCGCGCTGGATTCAGGAACTTCGGCTTGTGTGAAAGGGCTTCCCGTCCTGCATCGGGCACTGCTGGCACCGGTGACGAACACATGAGTCAAGGCGCCAGCCCTTTGGCGATGACCTCGACCTCGGCAAGGCCGGCAACGCGCATGCCGTAGAAGGTCCCGCCGGTCTCATGCAAGCGGATGCGCACTGCGCGGGCTCTCTGCTTGGCGAAGGGCACCGGCGTGCCATCGACGGCAAGGCGGCCGACGGTGTTGTGCGCGACGACCTGCTGGCATGCGCTGTCGGCGCACAGCTCGACGGTGGCACGCTGCACCTGCAGGGTCGATCCGGCCTGGTCGCCGGGGCGCGGGTTGTAGAGCCTGACTTCCTTGACGCTGATCGGCACCAGGAAGCTCAGCCGGACCCATTGCTCGTCGGCCTGACCGTTGGCGCTGATCCAGTAGCGCCAGATCTCGCCCATCTGCACCATGCGATCGACCAGGCCACCAAGGCGGCTGACATCATGGCTGCTGGAGGCGCTGAGCATGGCGCCGGGCGCCAGATTGCTGTACTCGATGGCCTCCAGGCTGCTCGGCACCGGGATCTGCGTATGCCCGGTATGGCAACCCACGCAGCTGGCAACGCTGCGCGGCGCACCGAAGTTCATGCCGGTGACATGGGCCGCGCCGTTGGGCAGGGGGCCGCCCGTCAGCGGTACCTTGCCCCCCGGGCCGCGCAGTTGCTCGAACAACGGTACATTGGCCGGCGAGCGCCTGTCGGGCACCCGCCCGGCCGGCGACACCGGGGCCTCGTCGATCAGCACAGGCCAGTCAAGATGCGGGAAGGAACCCGTGCTCTGCCGCTGCTGGTCGATGAAGAAGCGCAGCGTGCTGGCAGATCCCACCGCCGGTGCGCTGACGATCTCGGTGTCCACCGGCGCGTTGAAGAACACATTGAGCGCGCGGAAGACGAAGCTGCCATCGCCGTCAAAGGGCCCCTGGGCGGGCGGCGGCAACGCCGCTGCGGTCGCCGCGGCCGCCGGCAGCACGGGCGGCAGCGCGCGCGCCTGCAACGGCTTGGCACGCAGCTCGCTGCGTCCGGGCAGGTCCAGCAGCGGCTGCGGCTCGCGGCCGTCGGCCCCGAGCAAATAGAGTCCGTAGTCCTGCTGGATGTCGCCAGCCATCGACAGCAGCAGGCGACCATCGGCCAGGGCCACGGCGTCGGAGGCGTAGTACTGGCCGGGCTCCAGGCGATAGATGCCGAACGCGTTGGGCGCGACGAAGCGACTCTGGTCACCGGTGATCTCGTTGGGCCCCATCAACGCCTGCGGCCGCTGCGCACCGCGCGTCATGCGCCGCACGCCACCGAAGCCGCCGGCCTCGGTCATATTGACCATCGGGTAAAAATTGGCCAGCAACCGGCCCTGGGCATCAAAGCTGCCGCCATACATGAAGTAGCCGGCGTCCTCGCGCGAGAAACCGCTCCACATGCGCAGCCCGCTGCCATCAGGCCGGATCGCGGCGGCATGCCAGGCGTTGCGAAACAGTGCCTCCGCATCCGGGTCGCGGCTGTCGCGATCAGCGGTGAGGCCGTCCTTCTGCCGGTAGCCCTCGCCATCGCGGATCGTGCTCATGCTGTTCACCGCGAAGCGGTGATTGCGCCACCAGCGCGCGAACACGATGTCGCCGGTCAGCGGATCGACCAGCGGACGATCGGCACCATTGCGCTCGGCGCTGATGCGGCGCAGCCGGCTGCCATCGTCGGCGACGGTATAGAGATTGCTCGTGCGCACCCCGCTGTAATGCGCAAACGAGGGCCAGCGTGTCGAGCTGAAGACGATCTCGCCGTTGGGCAGCCAAGCCGGGTCCCCATCATCGAAGCTCGTCAGGCTCTGCGGCAGGCCGGCGGCGCGCAGCTGCGTGCCGCGCTCGGGCTCGTCCTGGGTGAGCTGGCGCAGGCCGCTGCCGTCGGCATGGATCAGGTAGAGGCGCCAGCAGCCGGCATAGCCTTCGGGGCCCTGGCGCCGCTGCCGGCAGGCGGCCTTCAGTCCGGCAAACACGATGCGCTGGCCGTCATAGGAGACATCGGGCGCATTGACATCGACCAGGCCGGCGGCATTGCCGGCCGGATCGTTGCCGTCGACCAGCACACGCAGCCGCCCATCGCTCTCGCGCACGATCAGCTGGCCCGGCGCCGCACTGTCAAAGCGGCTGTGCGGCCCGACGCCAGGCATGTCCTTGGCGGGGGCGTAGTAGATGCTGCCGCCATTGCCGATCGCACGCGAGACGAAGACCAGGGCCGGCACCGTCGGTGGTCCACCCGGCTGGCCGCTCGAACGCAGGGCAGCGGCCCGGCGCTGCGGCGCGGGCTCCACGGGCTCGCCGGCGCCACCGCAACCGGCCAGCGCCGCCACGGCGCAGTACAGGATCCAGACGCGGGTCTTGCCCGCCGCGCCCAATTGCATCGTCATCATCGGCTCCTTTGCGCCCGGCCTTACGCAGGCAGCGTGCAGGCGGGACTCTGCCGCGGCGTGGCTTTGAAAGCGCTTGGGCATGCCCACGTGGCTTCAAGCGCGATCCAAGCTGGTCCCGCCAAGCTGGGGGCTCCCTCCACATGGCCCGACACCAGCATGAACCCGACCTTGCATCAAGCACCCGCCCTGGACCGTCGCCGGGCGCTGCTGGCCATCTGCGGCAGCCTGGCTGCGGCACGCGTGCCGGCCGAGCAACCGGCACCGGCAATCTTGGGCTGGCATTTCCTCGCGCGCCTGGATGTCGGCAGCCAAGATGCCATGGGCCAGCGGCAAGAGCCCAGCATCCTGACCCGCACCCAGGCGCTGGGCCCGCGCGCCCGCGCCGAAGTGCTGCAAGGGGATGATGACTGGCGCCCGGGCGACTTCGCGCTGACCGAGGACGGCGGACGCAGCCTGCTGGTCTACGACCTGGCGTCGCGCCGCGTCGAGCGGCTCACGCCCGACACGCTGGAGCATGGGGCGGATGCCGCTGCCGGCCTGATGAAGTTCAAGCTGCGCGATCTCGACATCGGGGTCCGGCGCATCGGCCCCGGTGGCCGGGTCGCGGGCATGGCCACCACACACTGGCGCATCGAGCGTCGCCTGCGCGCACAAGCCAGCCTGCTGTTCTTCAAGGAGTCCCTCAGCCTCAGCGACAAGCTGGACTTCTGGTTCGCCGACGAGTTTGCGGACACCGCCAACCCGCTGGCCGCGCTGACCCTGTCGCTGGCCAGCGTGATGCTGAGGCTGACCCCGCAGTCGCGCGCCAAGCACCGGGCCGCACTCGACGAACTGCCCGGCCTGAACCCGGTGCGACTGCACTGCGAGCTCAGCACCGAGGACAGCGATGGCCGCTCGACCAACACCCTGGCGGTGGAGGTCACCGAGCCCAAGCGCACCGCCATCGACGCCGGCATGTTCGCCGCGCCGACGGGATTCGCATCGGCCTGAGCGTCGGCCCCGATCAGACCCCCGCAGCGGCGCCCCGCGTCGCCGCGTCGCCGTCGCTCAGCGCCGGGGTTGCACGGGCCGCAAGGCGCCACAGCCAGAGCGCCACCGCCAGCCTGGCGGCAGGCTGCCAAACCAGATAGGCCCAGTCAAACATCCCGGCCGGCAAGGGGTAGCCAAACTCACCGGACAGAAGACCCAGCGTCAGCAAGGCGGCGCCGCCAAACGCCAGGCCGAACCAATGCTGCACGGCGCCCCCCCGCGCCAAGCCAAGTGCCATGGCCGTGTTCCCCAGCATGAAGCCATAGAGCAGGAACAGGTACAGGGCATCCCAGACAAGGCGATAGCTGGGCCACAGCTGCGTCCAGGTGTCGCGCCCGCTGGCATCTGGCGCCGACCAGGCATTGGCCAGCCCGATGTTGGCCACCCAGGACAGGCATTGCTGCAGAAACTCGGCCGAGGCCCAGGCGGCAAACCCCAGCAGCGCCAATCCTGCGAGTTGCGGCGCTTGCCGCCGGACCTGCTGAGCGACGGCCAGCGCGGCGGCCAGGCACAGCAGCGGGTGCACCAGATAGATCAGCAGGTAGGCGCGGTACAGCGGGCTGGCGGCCCGCGCGGCGCGGTCGGCCATGGTCTCGACCGCCGGGAACTGCTCCGGTAGCAGGATCAGGGCCAGGGTGCTCAGCGCCGAAGCCGCGCCGGCCAGCGCGCACAGGCGCAGCGTCTTGGCACTGAATGTGTCTGTAGCAATGGTATCCATGGGTTCGGCTCTCGATGGGTTGCGACGCCGAACATCATGGATACATCAACTTGGGGTTGGCTTGGCCAGCCCGCGTTGGCCGGGGAAGGGGCGCGCGGTCAAGCGCCGCTTGCCCCTCCAAGAGGGCGGGATTCGGTAAAACGCCCTGGAACCTGCTTACATCTGGTCGATCATGACTTGGCCGAAGCCGGAGCAGGAGACCTGGGTCGCGCCGTCCATCAGTCGGGCGAAGTCATAGGTGACCTTTTTGCTGGCGATGGCCTTTTCCAGCGCGCTGATGATCAGGTCGGCGGCGGCCGTCCAGCCCATATGGCGCAGCATCATCTCGGCCGACAGGATTTCGCTGCCCGGGTTCACATAGTCCTTGCCTGCATATTTCGGCGCGGTGCCATGGGTGGCTTCGAAGCAGGCCACCGAGTCCGACATATTGGCGCCGGGCGCGATGCCGATGCCACCGACCTGGGCGGCCAGCGCGTCGGAGATGTAGTCGCCGTTGAGGTTCAGCGTTGCGACCACCGAGTACTCGGCCGGGCGCAGCAGGATCTGCTGCAGGAAGGCGTCGGCGATCGAATCCTTGATCGTGATGTCCTTGCCGCTCTTCGGGCTCTTGAACTTGCACCAGGGGCCGCCGTCGATCAACTCGGCGCCGAATTCCTTTTGCGCCAGGCTGTAGGCCCAGTCACGGAAGCCACCCTCGGTGTACTTCATGATATTGCCCTTGTGCACGATGGTGACGCTGGGCTTGTCGTTGTCGATCGCGTACTGGATGGCCTTGCGCACCAGGCGCTCGGTGCCCTCGCGGGAGACCGGCTTGATGCCGATGCCCGAGGTATTGGGGAAACGGATCTTCTTGACCCCCATCTCCTCCTGCAGGAACTTGATCAGCTTCTTGGCCTTGTCGCTCTCGGCCTCGTATTCGATACCGGCGTAGATGTCTTCCGAGTTCTCACGGAAGATCACCATATGGGTCTTCTCGGGCTCCTTCAGCGGCGAGGGCACACCCTTGAAATACTGCACCGGGCGCAGGCAGACATACAGGTCCAGCTCCTGGCGCAGTGCGACGTTCAGCGACCGGATGCCGCCGCCAACCGGCGTGGTCAGCGGCCCCTTGATCGAGACCACATACTCGCGCAGCACCTCCAGCGTCTCGGCCGGCAGCCAGACGTCGGGGCCGTAGACCTGGGTGGCCTTCTCGCCGGCATAGATCTCCATCCAGTGGATCTTCTTCTGGCCGGCATAGGCCTTGGCCACCGCCGCATCGACCACCTTGATCATCACCGGCGTGATGTCAAAACCGGTGCCATCGCCCTCGATGAAGGGAATGATGGGCTGATCGGGCACATTCAGGGAGAAGTCGGCGTTGACGGTGATCTTCTGCCCGCCCTCGGGCACCTTGATGTGTTGATACATGTGTGGTCTGCTCCGCGCAAAGCGCAAGGGGTCTAAAGGGTGTAAGGACTGAGGCGCCGATTCTATGCCGGCAAGCCCGGCGACGGGCTCAAGTCTTATATAAGTGTTGGACTCAGAAAGCGCGACCGCACCAGTCGGCGATCTGCACCCAGACCCCATGGCCAAGCGCGAAAACCGAGGCCGCCGCCAGACCCAGCCCGGCCAGCCGGATCGCCCAGACCAGGCCGCCCTCCCCGACACCAAACAGGCGGCGCAGCAGCGCCGGCCCGAGCACCAGGCCCAGGCCGGAGCCGGCGGCGAAGGCCGTCATCACCAGCGCGCCCTGAGCCGGCCCCGAGGCCAGCGCCGCCACCACCAGGGCCGACTGGAGCAGGCCGCAGGGCCAGGCCAGCCAGGCCAGGCCGCCCAGCAGCGCGCGGGTGGGCCGGGCCCCTCCCAACACCGCCTGGCCGGGCCGCAGCCCCGCCAGCGAGACGCTGGCCTCGCGCGAGACCCGCTGGCCGAGA